>JAODAY010000001.1 GCA_025463665.1 Microbacteriaceae bacterium | reverse complement strand
CGACGAAAAATGAGACGGATGCACCGTTCCCCTCGCCCTCGAACCGGGCGGTGCCACCGATCGTGCGGCCGAGTTGCTCCAGTGAAATGGTCTGCATGCCCGACATTCAAGCACTCGCCGAAATGCGACGGAACTACACGCGGAAACCCGCCTGGCCGAGCTTGTCGACCGCCTCGGCGACAATCGACGCGACCGGCTGGTCGATGTCGACCGTGAAGCCGGGCTCGTCGTCGCCGAGCGGCTCGAGCGTCGACACTTGCGACCGCAACAGCCCAGTCGGCATGAAATGGTCGCTGCGCCCCTCGACCCTCGACGCCAGAACCTCGACCGATCCTGCCAGGTGCACGAATTCAGCGTTCGGCGCCTTCGCGAGAATCGCTTCACGGTAGACGCGTCGGAGCGCCGAGCACGCGACCGCGATGCCGCGTTGCTCCCGGCCGGCAGCGCTGAGTGTCTCTCCCACGACGGCGAGCCACGGCCAGCGGTCCTCGTCGGTCAGCGGGGTGCCGCCCGCCATCTTCTCGACGTTGGTGAGAGGGTGCAACGAGTCGCCGTCGATGAACCTGATGCCGAGGCGATTCGCCAGTAGCGCACCGATCGTGCTCTTGCCCGACCCGGAGACGCCCATCACGATGATCTGCGGCGCGGTGCCGGAGCCCTGCTCCCCCGCACCGTCGAAGTTGATTGTCACCAGTCGTGTACCGTGCCGTCCGCGAGTCGGTTGTACGGCAGGTACGCCGTCTCGTAGGGATACTTGCCCGCCTCGTCGACGCTGAGCTCGACACCCAGACCCGGCTTGTTGCCCGGGTGCAGCATTCCGTCGTTCCAGGTGAACGACTGCTCGAAGACCGCGTTGGTCCTGACGCCGTGCTGCATGTACTCCTGAATGCCGAAATTGTGAATAGCCATGCCGAGGTGCATCGCCGCGGCCATCCCGACCGGCGAGATGTCGGTCGGCCCGTGCATGCCCGACTTGATCTGGTACTGGGCGGCGTACTCGAGAATCTTCTTGAGCGCACTGATGCCGCCGGTGTGAGTGACAGCGCTCCGCACGTAGTCGAACAGCTGCTCGCGAATCATCTGCTGGTAGTCGAAGACCGTGTTGAAGATCTCGCCGATCGCGAGCGGCGTCGTCGTGTGCTGGCGCACGAGGCGCAGCGCCTCCTGGTTCTCGGCCGGCGTGCAGTCCTCGAGCCAGAACAGGTCGTAGGGCTCGAGCGACTTGCCGAGCTTCGCGGCCTGTATCGGCGTCATGCGGTGGTGGCCGTCGTGCAGCAGCGGGATCTCGGGCCCGAATTCGTTACGCACTGCTTCGAACACGGTGGGCAGGTGGCGCAGGTAGCTGCGGGTGTCCCAGTCTTCCTCGGCGGGAAAGGCGCCGCGCTGGGCGGGTTCGTGGTCGTAGCGCACGCCCGTGTTGCCCTCGAGGGTGGCGTTCGAGGCGATCCCGTAGATCGACTTCAGTCCCGGGACGCCGGTCTGGATACGGATGGCCTTGAAGCCTTTCTCCTGATGCGAGCGAACGCTGTCGAACAACTCGGAGTTCGACTTGCCGGAGGCGTGGCCATAGGCGAGCAGTCCAGTGCGCGATGCGCCGCCGAGCAGCTGGTACAGAGGCATTCCGGCGGCCTTCGCCTTGATGTCCCACAGCGCCACGTCGACCGCGGCGATGGCCGCCATGGTCACGGGGCCGCGACGCCAGTAGGCGCTGCGGTAGAGAAACTGCCAGGTGTCTTCGATCTTGTGGGCGTCGATGCCGATGAGCAGCGGCACAACATGCTCGGTGAGGTAAGCCACGACCGCGAGCTCGCGGCCGTTGAGCGTCGCGTCACCGAGACCGGTGATGCCGTCGTCCGTCGTCAGCTTGAGCGTGACGAAGTTGCGGTCGGGGCTGGTGACGATTACTTCGGCTTTGTCGATCTTCATTGAGGTCCCTTACTGAAGTAGGTGCTCAGGAGCTTATTCCAGCCGAGTCACATCCCTCCATTGAACCGATCGGCCCGAACCTTGTCAACCGATTGCCAAAGGCGGTCCGGTCGAGCCGCGCACGACGAGTTCCGTCGGCAGCGGCTCCTCGGTGAGTTCGGCTACGGGCACCGACAGGTCTTCATCGATGAGCGAGAGCGCGCGCCGCACTGCCTGCTCCCCCACGAGACCGAGCGGCGCCCGCACTGTGGTCAGCGGCGGCGACGTGAAATCGGAACCGAAGATGTCGTCGAAGCCGATAATGCTCAGCCTCCCCGGCACGTCGATGCCCTGGCTCTGGATTTGGCGCATGAGGCCGATTGCCATGAGGTCGTTGTAGGCGAACACCGCCGACACTCCGGATGCCAGTACCCTCGTCACCGCGTCGCGCCCACCCTCGAGCGTCGGAACGCCCGGCCCGATCTCGACGACGGTCATACCGAGTTTGGGAGCCCGATCGAGCAATGCGTCCCATCGAGCCCGGTTCATCCACGACCCGGTCGGCCCCGAGACGTAGGCGACCGAGGTGTGGCCGAGAGCCGCGACGTGCGCGAGCGCCTCGTCGATGCCCGGACCGACCTCCGGAACAATCGCGTCGACACCGCCCACCTCGCGGTTGACGACAACGAGCGGCTTCCACTCCGCGAGATCGCGGATCTGGTCGTCGCCGAGTCTGGTCGCGACGAGCACCAGCGCGTCGACGGATGGCGCCAGGCGCTGTGCGCCCTCGGCCTCGCGCTCGCCCGATTCCTGACTTTCCGCGAGGAGCAACGTGTAGCCGCGCTCGCTCGCCGCCCGCTCGGCGCCGCGCACGATCGTGAAGAACATGGGATTGGTGATGTCGGCGAGCATGAGCCCGATGGTGTTCGCCCGCCCGGTCGGGAGCGCCCTCGCCATCGGATTGATGCGGTAGTCGAGTTGCTTCGCCGCCTCCTGGATGCGCTGCTCGGTTTTCGCGTTGATACGTCCCGGCTTGTTGAGCGCGCGTGACACCGTGGAGGGATTGACCCCGGCGACGCGTGCGACGTCGTAGATGGTCGGGGCCGGTGTGCCGCGCCGTCGGCGCCGAACGGCTGCCGGGTCCGCGAAATCCTCGCTAGTCACGTTGTGGCTCGCTTCCTGTGTCTCTGCATCGTGCCACATTCTTTTCCTCCCGCACGGTTCGGCGAGAGGAATCTGGCAATCGATTGGCAATCGGGGCGACACGGTGTGGCATTGTGTCGCGGGCCGGCCTGGTTCGGCGCCATCGCGTCAGTACCCGCACGAACTCTCCGCAGTCACACGCGCATACACCCAAGGACGTGGCATGGTCCACCTCGCATCACAACCGTTCACCCTCGGACCCGACGCGATCCGCTGGGTCGGCGACACGATCGCCTCGATGACGCTCGAGGAGTAGATCGGTCAGCTGTCACCCTCAACCAGCCCACCCACCTCATCGACGTGCCCATGGTCAAGACAATCGTGCACGCACATAGCCCCAGCCGTGAGGCGATCCACGCCGCCGTCGAGAAGGTCACCGGCGGTTCTTTATTCGCCGGCACGTTCAACGACAACGTGTGGTGCGACACCTTCGGAGCCCGCCTCTGACGCCCCAGTCATCGAGGGTTTCTCGGGTTGGGCAGATGATTCGCTATTTTGCTCGCGCGGATGATAAACATAACTACCCGTGGCAAGTGCCTGAAATTTTTAGTGATTTATCGACCTTGAAACGGGGTTGGCCTTGGCCACTTCTTCTTCTCGCCGCGCCGCGGCAGTTCTCGGAACGGCAACCGTTCTCTCGCTCGCGTTTCTGCCGCTCAGTGCAGCGCAGGCGGCCCCCCTCGACGGGCCGATCCACCTCGGAACGGCCGGGGACTTCGGCGTACTCGCTGCGTCGACCGTGACCAACACCGGGCCGACCCTCATCTCGAGAAACCTCGGCCTGAGCCCGGGAACGTCGATCACCGGTTTCCCACCCGGACGGGTCGCAGGCGAAGTGCAGAACACGACGGCCGTCGCCACCCAGGCGCAGGTCGACGTATCCACCGCCTACAAGGAGGCGGCCAGCCTCACTCCTTCATCCACGACCCGCTACGAAGACCTCGCCGGCCTGTCGCTCACGCCCGGCGTCTACTCCGGCGGCGAGCTCTCCCTCACCGGCGACCTGACACTCGCCGGAGGCGCCGAGTCTGTCTGGGTTTTCCAGGCCGACAGCACCCTCATCACCGGGAGCTCCAGCAACATCATCGTGACGGGCGGCGCGAGCGTCTGCAACGTCTTCTGGCAGGTCGGGAGTTCCGCCACGCTCGGCACGGAGTCGACCTTCGTTGGCACGATTCTTGCGAACAACTCAATCACCGCAACGACCGGGGCGGATGTCACGGGCAGACTGCTCGCCAGCAACGGCGCGGTCACGCTCGACAGTAACGTCATCACCACCGTCGAGGCCTGCGATACGGAGGGCGAGGATGAAGGCGAAGGCGGCGATGAAGGAGATGGCGGCGAAGGCAGCGAGAGCGACACGCCCGTCACCGTCACCTCGGGCGCACCGACGCCGATCACCGTGGGCACTCCCTACGGGTTCCAGATCGATGCGGCCGGCACTCCCACGCCGACGTTCACCGTCGGCAGCGGGGCGCTTCCCGAAGGCCTGACCCTCGACACGAAAACGGGCCTCGTCTCCGGCACTCCGGTCGCCCGGGGACCCGGCTTCACGGTGGTCGTGAGCAACGGAGTGTCGCCCGATGCGACGGTCGCCTTCGAGTTCGCGCCGGCACCTGTGCCGGTCGTGACCCCGCCCGTCGTGAACCCGCCCGTCGTGACCCCGCCCGTCGTGACCCCGCCGGTCGCACCGGAGGCCACGCCTGCCACACCCGTCGTCTCGGCGCCCGTGCAATCCGCTCCGGGTCGCGTCCAGGCCGACACTCGCACCGAAGCAGAGCGACTCGCGGACACCGGGGCGGAGACCTCCCCGCTTCTCATGGTCGGTGCGCTGTTGTTGCTCGTCGGCGGCGCGCTCTACCTCGTCGCGCGACTCACGCGAACCGCAAGGGCGCGTCGCTCCCAGTAGTACCGGGAGTCCGGCGCAACACGCGGCCGGCGAGAACAGGGCCACCATGGTCGTGTACTCGCCGGCCGTTGTCGATCACCGTCCGCCCGCCGAGGAACACGTAGGGGATCCCGGTGGGAGCCACCCTCGGCGCATCGAAACTCGCCCGGTCGGCGACCGTCTGCGGGTCGAACAGCACCAGATCGGCGATGGCCCCGACGCGAATGACCCCGCGGTCCGCGAGACCGAGCCGCCGGGCCGGCGTGCCACTCAGGTGATGGACCATCTCCTCGAGACCGAGCACGCCGAGCTCGCGCGAATATCGGGCGAGGTATCGCGCGAACGTGCCCCACGCCCTCGGGTGCGGGCGCTCCCCCACGAGCAGCCCGTCGCTGCCGCCGCAGTGGCTGGAGTGCCGCATGATCGCCTGCACATTCTGCTCGTCGCCGACATGCATGAGAATGCTCGTGCCGAGGGAATCCCTGAGCATGAGGTCGAGCGCGGCATTCGTAGCCGTCACGCCTCGGACGGCGGCGATCTCCGGCAGGTCGAGCCCGACCATCCACTCGAACTCCTGGTGACTGACCCCGGCCACCTGGATCCAGCTCCAGTCCACCACCTCACCGTGCGCCCCGTCGGACCCCACCTCGTCGAGGGAGCGGGTGATCTCCGCGCGCGCCGCAGCGTCGTCGAGCCGGGCGAGCACGGCGTCAGGGCCGCCCTCGTGCGCCCAGCTCGGAAGGAGCGCCGCGAGAGTCGTCGCCCCCGGCAGGTAGGGGTAGCTGTCGAGTGTCACGTCGACCCCGTCGGCGATCGCGGCGTCCACGATCTCGAGGAGGCTCTCCGCCCGCCCACGGTTGCTCGGAAAGTTCATGGTCGCGTGAGTGAGGTGCACGGGGCATCCCGAACGCCTGCCGATGTCGAGCGCCTCGGCGAAGGAGTCGAGCGCCGTGCGACCGTATCCGCGGGTGTGCGGCGCCCAGTAGCCGCCCCTGCTGGCGACGACCCGGCACAGGGCCACGAGCTCGTCGTCGTCCGCGAACATTCCCGGCGTGTAGGTGAGCCCACTCGACATGCCGACCGCGCCCGCGTCGAGCGAATCGCCGAGAATGCCCCGCATCGAGTCGAGCTCGGCCGGGTGCGCCGCACGGGCACCCGAACCCACCGTCATCATGCGCAAGTTGCCCTGAGGAACGAGGAATGCCGCGTTGGTCGGGATGCCCCGTTCGAGCCGCGCGAGGTAGCCCGCGACGTCGTTCCAGTCGTAGTCGCTGGCGTCGAGGTCGCCGTTCCACGCGAGGATCTGCCGTCGGATGAGCGGCAGCGTCTCTGCGGTCGTCGGCGCGTAGGAGATACCGTCCTGACCGACGACCTGCGTCGTCACGCCCTGGGCGAGCTTGGCGGTGTGATCGGGATCGGTGAGGAGCGCGAGGTCGGAGTGGGCGTGCATGTCGATGAACCCGGGCGCGAGCACGAGCCCCGCCGCGTCGATGACGCGTTCCGACGGCGACTGGGGCGACGCGTGCCCCGACCGCGGTGCCATCGCGGTGATGCGGTCGCCGTCTATGACGACGTCGGCCGGCACGCGCGCGGCGCCGGTGCCGTCGACAACCTCGGCACCGACGATCCTCGTCCGCTGCCGCATACTGCTCACGCCCGTCGCCCGCCGCTCACGCTTGCCCGCCGCTCACGCGCAGGCGGTTGTTCCACGCGTGGCGGTAGTAGTCCGCGAACCTCAGGCTCGAGGCGGCCGCCTCGTCGACGACGACGGTGACCCGGGGATGCAGCTGGATCGCCGACCCCGGGAGGCTCGCGGTGACCGGGCCCTCCACGGCTCCCGCGATCGCCTCGGCCTTGCCCTCGCCGAAGGCGAGCAGCACCAGATGCCCCGCGCGCAGAATGGTGCCGAGCCCCTGGGTGACGCAGTGCATGGGCACCTCCTCCGGCGACGAGAAGTATCGTGCGTTGTCGAGGCGGGTGCGCTCGGTGAGGGTCTTGACGCGCGTGAGCGAGGCCAAAGAGGAGCCGGGCTCGTTGAACCCGATGTGGCCCGTGCTGCCGATGCCGAGAATCTGCAGGTCGACTCCCCCGGCCTCGAGAATTGCGCGCTCATAGTCCTCACCGGCGGTCTCGACCGGCCCGCGGTCGGCGGGCACCCGCACGAGATCGGGGTTGAGCCCGAGAGGAACCACGACCTCGCGGGTGATGACCGACCGGTAGGACTCGGGATGGCCCGGCTCGAGTCCTACGTATTCGTCGAGCGCGAAACCGCGCACGGCGGAGAGGTCGAGCGCGCGCCTCGCGAGTGCCTTCCAGGTGGTCAGCGGCGTCGAGCCCGTCGCGAGACCGAGCACCGCGTCGGGTTTCGCCTCGAGAAGGCGCTGTATCTCGTCGGCGACGATCTCGCCCGCGGCATCCGCTGTTTCGACGATGACGACCTCAGCCATGGGTGTTGCCCTCAATTCCTTCTGCTCTGGTGACGGGGTGGCGCGATGTGGCACGATTATGTACGCAAGACAAACTAAACCTATTGGAGTGCATATGCCGAAGAAAGCCGTCCTGTCTGATTCGCTGCCCAACCCCGCCGGGCCGTACAGCCACGCCGTCGAGGCCAATGGCATCGTATTCACCGCCGGCTTCGGGCCGCAGGACCCGGCGACCGGAATCGTTCCGGAGGGAATCGCCGCCCAGACCGAGCAGGTCATCAGCAACGTCGAGACCGCCCTCGCCCAGTTCGAGCTGACGCTCGCCGACGTCGTCAAGACCACCGTGCACCTCGAAGACCTCGCCGACTTCGCCGAGTACAACGAGGTCTACGCGCGCCGCTTCCCCGCTCCGTACCCGGCACGCACCACCGTGGGCAGCCGGCTCGCGAACATCCTCGTCGAGATCGACGCGGTCGCCGTGCGCACGAACTGACCCGGATCGGTACCCGGTCAGAACCGGGTACCGATCACACCGTCGACCATCGGGAGTGCGTCGCGGCGCTTCGTTCCCCCGCGCACGGTCGCGATCTCACGCCACTTGTCGATCGTCGTGCAGGGATGCGAGATGCCCAGGCGCACGAGATCACCGACCCGCAGCGTCGCCGCAGCGTCGAGACGAAGGAACGCGTGCTGGTCGTTGAGCGCGCTGACTCTCGCACCGGTGATCGCGTCCACGTCGAGCGGCCGTTCCCGTTCCCCGGGACGCCACGCATCGAGCACCCTCGGCAACCCCTCGTCGTCGGCCGCGTCACGCCGGCCGAAGTCGAGCAGGGCCAGGCCGGGCTCGGGCCGCGAGATGACCGTCGCCCACAGCTCGAGCGCGGGCGAGAACGCGGCGCCGTCGACCTCCGGCAGCCCCGCCGCGAGTGGCCGGGCAAACGGGGTCAGCCGCTCGTACAGCCCGTGGTCGTGGGTCACGTAAGCGCCGGAGCGCAGCACGACCCGGGTGCGCGCCCCTCGCAGCCCCTCCGGGTCGTGCCGCTCGGCGAGTATCGCCGCGACCCTGTC
>JAODAY010000367.1 GCA_025463665.1 Microbacteriaceae bacterium | reverse complement strand
TTCAGCAGGGACAGCCCGGCGCTCGTCATCGTAGACATCTGACGCGACATCACGGCGAGATCTTTCAGCCCGATCGATTTGCTCGTGGCTCCGAACGAGATCTCACGCTGCAACCCCGTTCCCGCGGTCGCCTCTTTGACCTGGATGGGGGACAGACCCATGGAACGGAGTTTGGATACAACGGCACCGTCGGTGGCGGCGTCAAGCTTCCCTTTGACGATCTTGCCCCGTGAGTCTCGGCTCTTGTATTGAAAAGACCGGAGGGTGTTGCTCATCTGCGGTAGCCCATCGACGTGTCCATCTGTGGTTCGGCGCTCACGGAGAAGGCCGCCGGAGCGCCACGCGAGGTGTCCTTGCGATTCACCAGGCGTCCGAGCGCGTCGACGTCTTTGGCCTTGTCTAGGGCCGCTTCGTAGGTGATAACCTCCGAGTTGACCAGCTCAGCGAGGTGCTGATCGAGCGTCTGCATCCCGAGTGCACCACCCGCCTGCATGGCCGTCTCGATTTGATAGGTCTTGCCCTCGCGAATGAGGTTCGCCACGGCGGGTGTGGTGAGCATGATTTCCGTGGCCACGACCCGGCCCCGCCCGCTCGCCCGCTTGACCAGGGTTTGGCACACGACCCCGCGCAGCGTCGCAGCGAGCTGCGCACGCACCTGACCCTGCTGGTATGGAGGAAAGACGTCGATGACGCGATCAACAGTCTGAGCGGCATCCTGCGTATGAAGCGTGGCGAAGACGAGGTGTCCGGTCTCCGCAGCAGTCAGCGCAACCGAAATTGTCTCCAGGTCGCGGAGTTCTCCAACAAGGATGACGTCGGGATCTTGGCGGAGGACGTGTTTGAGGGCGTTGTTGAAGCTGTGTGTGTCTTGACCGACCTCGCGCTGGTTCACGAGCGACATGTGGTTTCCGTGAATGAATTCGATCGGGTCCTCGACCGTCACGATGTGGTCGGCCCTCGTGCGGTTCACCAGATCGATCAGCGCCGCGAGAGTCGTCGACTTCCCTGAACCGGTCGGGCCAGTGACCAAAACGAGTCCGCGCGGGAGGGTCGAAAATTGGGCAACTGCCTCGGGGATACCGAGTTCGACTAGCGACTTGATCTCCGTTGGGATGAGGCGAAACGCTGCGCCAACGGCCTGTCGCTGCTGGTAGATGTTGACGCGAAAGCGCGCTGTTTCCGAAAGCGTGTAAGCGAAGTCGAGTTCCAGCTTCTCCTCGAAGATCTCTCTCTGGCCCGACGAAAGGATGCTGTACAGGGCGCTCTTGAGGTCGTCAGATTCCCACGCCGGCTCATCGCCGATGGCGCGTAGGGCGCCATCGACGCGAATCATCGGCGGGGCAGCGGCGGTCAGATGGAGATCCGACGCACCCGCCATGACAACCGAGTTGAGAGAAGCGACGATGCGTGGGTCGCTGCCGTGCTGTCCCGAGCCCGGGCTTGGTGCCCGCTCGTTGGTGGGAATGTCGAGAGAGAACGAACTGGCCGCCTCCACCTCGTTGAGGTCTGTTCTGAGCACCTTTTCGCTATCTTCGAGTGGAGCCGGCGGCGGAGGAAAGCTGGAGGTGGCAGGCGGAGGGTACGCACTCGGGTCGAACGCTGGCTCGTCCGTCGTGAATCCGGCCGCCCTGGGTTGCGTCGACGGTTCGGTCGGCACCTGCAGATCGTACAGCGGCGTGCGATGTGGGTTGACGGGGCTGGCTTCGTCGACCGGCACCGGTGCGCCGCGGCCTTGGTCGGATTCGCTGATGACTCTGGAGATGTCCTTGCTGGACGTGACGATGACCGCCGGCGCGGCGAATGCCGCCGGGTCGAGCCTCACCTCGGGGAATTGGGATTCCGCGTAGTTGGAGGTCTGAAGGAGCTCTGACGACGGGGTCGTCGGCGGCAATGGAGGTGGGGTGATGTCGTTCAAAGTGAAACGGTGCGTCGCGTCTGGGATCGCTGCACGACGCCCGGCTCTTCGAGGCTCGTTATGGCCGTTGTCGAACGGCTTCTCGGAAGCGGGATTACTCATACGACAACTCTCATGATCTCGTCTACTGACGTGAGGCCCATCTGGACCTTCTGCCAACCGTCCTGGCGGAGCGTAATCATGCCCTGTGCGATCGCGGTCTGCATGATTTCCGCGCTGGACGATCGCATGATTGTGTGGTGCTCGATCTCTTCCGTCACCAGCATCACCTCGTGGAGTGCGAGGCGTCCACGGTAACCGGTGTTCGAACAGTTTGAGCATCCGACTGGACGGTAGAGCGTCGGTAGGAGCTGAGATTCATCCCAGCCGAATCGCAAGGCGGCCAACTCTTCCGCATCGTGATGGTAGGGCTCGCGGCATCTGACGCAGAGACGACGAGCGAGTCGTTGCGCGACGACGCAATCGAGCGCAGTACCCACCAGGAACGGCTCGATGCCCATCTCGGTGAGTCGGGTCACCGCACTGGGCGCGTCGTTGGTGTGCAGCGTCGACAACACAAGGTGGCCTGTGAGGGAGGCCTCGATGGCGATCTGGGCGGTCTCGTGGTCACGAATCTCGCCGATGAGAACCACGTCCGGGTCGGAGCGAAGAATCGACCGCAGAGCCGATGCGAAGGTGAGCCCGGCCTTATTGTTCACCTGAACCTGGTTGATGCCCTTCATCCGGTATTCGACGGGATCCTCGACTGTAATCACGTTGATTTCCGGTTTCGCCACCGCGCTGAGCGTCGTGTAGAGTGTGGTCGACTTGCCCGACCCGGTGGGACCGGTCACCAGGATCATGCCGTAGGGCTTGGAGTAAGAGTTGCGATAGGCCTCGAGGTTGCGGGGCAACAGCGCGAGGTTTTCGATTGCCATAGTCGAACTGGCGTTGTCCAGGATTCGCATGACGACCTTTTCGCCCCACACTGTCGGGAGTGTGGCGACGCGAAGGTCGATTTTTCGCCCCGCGTGGGTGACAGACATGCGGCCGTCCTGCGGCTTGCGGCGCTCCGCGATGTCGATCTCGCTCATGATCTTGAGTCGCGAAATCACACCGTTCTGGATGGACTTCGGGGCGGACTGCATGGCGTGCAGCACCCCGTCTATGCGATAGCGAACATTCATTTCGCGCTCGCCCGGCTCGATGTGTATATCCGAGGCCTTGTCCTGGATCGCCTGACTGATCACCAGATTGACGAACCGCACGATGGGTGCGTCGTCTACTTGCTCCTCAGAATCCGCTTTCGATGCCGGGTCCCCGCCGTTCTCTTCCTCGAGCGCGTTAGTGAGGTCGGTCAACTCGCCATCAGCACGGTGGAAGCGGTCGATCGCGGTCTTCAAGTCGCTGGGGGCGGCGACGACCGGTCGCACCTGCATCCGCGCAGCCGCGCGCACGTCGTCTATCGCGAATACGTCGTTGGGATCGATCATCGCGAGAGTCAGGATGTCGCCCACGATGCCGATCGGCAGCACCTGGTAGCGCCGGCTGACCCCCGCGGGCACGAGCGCGACGGCGGCGCGGTCGACCGGGAACTCTAGGAGTTCGACAAAGGGGACCTTGGCTTTGGCTGCCCGAGCGGATGCCAACTGCACTTCGGTGATGACGCCTCGAGCGACGAGCGCCTTGACTGCTTCCTCGTCTTCGCCCCAGGCACCCGACACGGAGTCGAGGTTCTCCATCGGCACGACGCCGCGCATGATGAGAATCTCAGTGAGGGTGGCCATCGGATCTCCCCCGCGATTAGCGATGCCTTTTTGTCCCCGCGGCATCCAAAAGAACCAGACCCCTAACCTAGCCCGTTTTTCGCCGGGTACATATCCCGTCTCCGAGGGACAGCCCCTTCTTCGGCTTAACGACAACGGGCTCCCCACCGAAGTGGGGAGCCCGTTGGGTTACGACGACTGGTTAGTTGTAGGTACCAGGCGTGTAGTCGTCAGACGAGAACGTGTCGAAGTCGACAAAGCTCAGGTCTGCTTCGCTGAACACCGAGTCATCCGTGAAGATGCGGTTCGGGTAGCGCTCGGCCTTGGCTTCTTCCGTCGCCTCGACAGACACATCGCGGTAGCGCGGGAGACCCGTGCCGGCCGGGATGAGCTTTCCGATGATGACGTTCTCCTTGAGGCCCATGAGCGGGTCGCTCTTG
>JAODAY010000337.1 GCA_025463665.1 Microbacteriaceae bacterium | reverse complement strand
GTCGGGACGGCGTACCTCGACACCGTGGCGGCGCGCGTCGGCGACGAGGCTCTGCCCGGAGTAGAACCCCATCGGCTGCGAGCGCAGCAGCCCGGCGAGGAATGCGGCCGGATAGTGCAGCTTCGTCCACGCGCTCGCGTAGACGAGCAGGCCGAAGCTCAGGCTGTGGCTCTCGGCGAAACCGAAACTCGCGAACGCCTGGATCTTGCCGTAGATCTCGTCGGCGACGGGCTCCGAGATGCCGTTGCTGCGCATGCCGATGTACAGCTTCTCGCGCAGCGCCTCGATGCGTTCGATGCCGCGTTTGGAACCCATGGCCCGGCGCAGCAGGTCGGCGTCTTCCCCGGTGCATCCGCCGACCGCCATGGCGACCTGCATGAGCTGCTCCTGGAAGACGGGCACCCCGAGGGTGCGCTTGAGCGGCACCTCGAGCTTGGGGTGCAGGTAGGTCACCTTCTCTTCGCCGAGCTTGCGGCGCACGAAGGGGTGAACGGCGCCGCCCTGGATGGGGCCGGGGCGCACGAGGGCGATCTGCACGACGAGGTCGTAGAACTTGCGCGGCTGCAGGCGGGGGAGCAGCCCCATCTGGGCGCGGGATTCCACCTGGAAGACGCCGATCGCGTCGGCCCGGCAGAGCATGTCATAGACGCCCGCCTCCTCCTTGGGCATCGCATCGAGGTCGATGTGCTCGCCCACGGTGCCCTGCACGATGTCGAAGGAGTGCTGCAGCGCCGAGAGCATGCCGAGCCCGAGCAGGTCGAACTTGACGAGTCCCATCCACGCGCAGTCCTCCTTGTCCCACTGCTCGACGGTGCGGCCCTCCATGCGGCCGCGCTCGATCGGCACGACATCGCCGACGGGGCGGTCGGTCAGCACCATGCCGCCGGAGTGGATGCCCATGTGCCGCGGAAAGGTCTTGACCTCGAGGGCGAGGTCGACGACGGCGTCGGGGATGTCGTGCTCCTCGCTTGAGGTGAGGGCGCCGTGGCGTTCCACCTGCTTCGACCAGGCGTCTTGCTGGCCGGGGCTGTGGCCGAGCGCCTTCGCCATGTCGCGCACCGCGAACTTGGGGCGGTACTGAATGACGTTGGCGACCTGCGCGGCGTTGAAGCGGCCGTACTTGGCATAGACGTACTGGATGATCTCCTCGCGCCGGTCGGAGTCGAAGTCGACGTCGATGTCTGGCTCCTCGTCACGCATGCTGGAGAGAAAGCGCTCGAACGGCAGGTTGTAGAAGATCGGGTCGACCGCCGTGATCATGAGCAGGTAGCAGACGGCCGAGTTCGCAGCCGAGCCCCGCCCCTGGCACAGGATGCCGCGGCTCCTCGCCTCGCGCACGATGTCGTAGACGATGAGGAAGTAGCCGGGGAAGTTCTTCTTCTCGATGACCGCGAGCTCGTTCTCGATGCGCACGCGGTTCGCCTCCGTGAGGTCGAGCCGGCGTTCGCCCACCCCCTGCCAGACGAGTTCGCGGAGCCAGCTCATCGGGGTGTGCCCGGCGGGCACGTTCTGTTTCGGCAGGTCGGGCTTGGCCCTGCGCAATTCGAAGCTGAGGTCGGCGGCGACCTCGACGGTGCGCTCGACGGCCCCAGGGTACCTCGCGAACCGCGCGGCCATCTCGGCTCCCGAGCGCAGGTGGGCGGAACCCGCCGCGGGCAGCCAGCCGTCCATCTCGTCGAGGCTGCGCCTGGCGCGCACCGCGGCGAGGGCCGTGGCGAGGTGGTGCTGCCTCGGCGTGGCGAAGTGGACGTTGCCCGTGGCGACGACGCCGAGCCCCCGGTCGGCGGCGATCTGGGCGAGGACGTCGTTGCGACTGCTGTCGAGGGGCTCCCCGCCGTCGAGGAGTTCGACGAGCACGTTGCCTCTGCCGAAGAGGGAGACGAGACGGTCGACCTCGTGCGCGGCGGCCGCCTCGCGGTCGTGCCGGTTCACCCCGGAGCGGGTGAGCGCCTGCCGCACCGTGCCCTTGCGGCATCCGGTGAGAACGACCCAGTCGCCTGCGGCGCGCTCGGCGAGTTCGTCGAGGTCGTAGAGCGGCCTGCCCTTCTCGTCTCCCCTCAGCTGGGCGCTCGTGAGGGCGCCGGCGAGCCGGTGGTAGCCCGCCTGCCGCCTGGCCAGCACGAGGAGATGGCTGCCCTCCGGGTCGGCGATGCCGTTCTGCGGGGTGCGCAGGCCGAGCGAGAGCTCCGCACCGAAGACGGTCGCCATAGCGGTCGGATCGTCGACGCGCGCCGCGCCCGCCGCCTCGGCCATGCGCACGATGCCGTAGAGCCCGTCGTGGTCGGTGAGCGCGAGGGCGGACAGGCCCAGCCGTGCCGCCTCGGCGGCGAGCTCCTCGGGCTGGCTGGCGCCGTCGAGGAAGCTGAACGCGGAGTGCGCGTGCAGCTCGGCGTACCGCGGGAGCCCGGCGGACGCGTGCTCAGCCGGCGCGTGCTCAGTCATAGAGCGCCTCGCACGCCCACGTCCCCTGCGCGCAGGAGAGCAGCAGCGCGCGGCCGCCGTCGAGCGCGACCTGCAGGTGCACCCGGCGGCGCGGGGCGTCGGTCCACCACCGCTCGACCATCGGCCAC
>JAODAY010000318.1 GCA_025463665.1 Microbacteriaceae bacterium | reverse complement strand
AGCCGGAAGTCTTCGACAAGAAGTAGCCCCTTCCGCGCGCCGGTCGCGCGTCGTAGCGTGGGTGTCGAGGTGATGACAATGCACGCAACGGTGGGTGAACGACTCGTCATACACGGAAGGCAGGTCGGCTCCCCCGACAGGCACGGCACGATTTCGGAGGTGCGCGGCCCGGACGGCGGGCCGCCGTACTTCGTGCGGTTCGACGACGGCCACGAGGGACTGATCTACCCCGGGCCCGACTGCTCGCTCGAAGGCGCGGGAGGCGAACTGGCGAACGCCGGCGAGTGACCGGCGCCCTCGCCCGAGACGACGAGATCCGCCCGGGTGCGCGTCCCCTCGATCAGCAACGCGTTCGCCCCGTCGACCGAGGTCGCCCATTCCTCGGCGGCCCGCGCACTGCGCCCGTGACGGGTGTGGCGGTCGACGAGTCGGCGCAGCCGCTCCGCCTCGGAGGTCTCGCAGAACCAGGACTCGGCGAGCACCTCCGCGATCTGCGCCCACGGTTCGACGTCGGCGAGCAGGTAGTTGCCCTCCACGACGACGAGTCGCACGCCCGGCGTCACCGCGATCTCGCCCGCGATGCCCTCGTCGACGGTGCGGTCGAAGCTCGGCGCGTACACCGTGTGGTCGGTCTCGACCACGAGGCGACGCAGCAACGATAGGAACCCCCACCCGTCGAAGGTGTCGATGGCGCCCTTGCGATCGCGGATGCCGAGCCGCGTCAGGGTGGAGTTGGCGAGGTGGTAGCCGTCCATCGGCAGGTGAACGGCCGCGGCATCCGCCCCCTCGATCTCGGCGAGCATCTCGTTGACGCGCCGGGCGAGGCCGATGGCGAGCGTCGTCTTGCCCGCCCCCGGGCTGCCGGCGATGCCGAGGATGACGCGGCCCTGCCGTGGAATCAGCGCGATGGCGCGACGGGCGAGATCGTCCAGGGCGACGGATGCACCGGCCGCGACGATTGCGGGATCAGGAGTAGACACGCGAGGACCCGTCGATGATGTTGACCATGTACTCGTGCGCGTGCGTCGCGAGCTCGGGGCCGTCGTTCCAGAGGTTGCGCCAGATCGCGAGGTCGTTCGACAGGGTGGGCGAGACCACGGCGGAGGAAAACGATTCGAACGTGATCGGGCCGGTGTACGAAATGTCGGCGAGCGCGTGGAAGAACGACGCGAAGTCGATGTGACCGCTGCCGAGGTAACCGCGGTGGTTCTCGCCGATGTGCACGTAGCCCAGCCGATCGCCCACGAGCTTCACCGGGCGGACGAAGTCGTCCTCCTCAATGTTCATGTGGTAGCTGTCGAGGTGGATGAGAACGTTGTCTTCGCCGATGTCGTCGGCCAGGCGCAGGGCGTCGGCCGCGGTGTTGATGACGTTCGTCTCGTAGCGGTTGCAGATTTCGAGGCCGAGCGTCATGCCCTTGCCCGCGGCCTCCGTGGCGAGTTCCTTCAACACGGTGACGACGTTCGCGCGCCCCGCGGTCGAGAGCGGCCGCATGTACTTGCCGAGCGCACTGTAGAGCGCGCCCGTGAAGTGGGTGCCGCCCAGTTGCTCGGTGATCGCGAGTGAGTCGTGCAGCAGCGTCGCGCCGCGAGCAACAATGGCCGAGTCGTCGCTCGACACGTCTGCGGTGAACGACAGCCCGCGGGAGGTGACGACTCCGAGGCCTGCCGCTTCGAGTGACGCGCGGGCGGCGGCGACGTCGAGTTGCGGCGAGTCGTGCAGGGAGAATTCGACGAGGTCGTAGCCGGACTTCTCCGTCTCGCCGATGATGTAATCGACCTCGGCCGGGGTGGTTCCGCCCGCGAAGACGAGGGCGTGCACTCCGAGCTTGTTGACAGGCATGGTTTTCCTTACTTGTGGGACGAACTGAGTGGGTGACGGGCTACGCCGCGTCGATGGATTGGGTTGCGGCGGCGAGCTGGGCCGTGAGGAAGGCGTGCGCCTCGCGGGCGGCGAGTGCGGGGTCCGTCCACGGGTCGCGCCAGATGCCGATGGTTCCGACGGTGGTCGCCGGGTGAACGGCGCCGGAAAAGGACTCGAAGGTGATCGGCCCGCGGTAGTCGGACTCGGCCAACTGGCGGAACAACCCGGCGAAGTCCAGGATGCCGGTTCCGAGCAGACCGCGGTGGCTCTCGCTCGCGTGGATGTAGCCGAGCCGGCTTCCCGCGTCGCGGACCGCGGAGGCGAGGTTCGTCTCCTCGCTGTTGGCGTGGAAGGTATCGAGGTGCAGCACCACGTTCCCGGCGCCGAGTTCGGCGATGAAGAGCGCGGTCTGCGCGGCGGTGTTGAGGAGGTTGCTCTCGTAGCGGTTGACGTATTCGATGCCGATCGAGATGCCGGATTCGCCTGCCTTCCGGGCGACGCGGCGCAGCACGGCGAGCGAGTTCTCGCGCGACGCCGCGGTCGCCCGGTGGGTGTACTTGACCATGGCCGAGTAGGTCACGCCGCCGACGTAGGTGGCCCCGATGTCGCGGGCGAAGTCGACGGCGCTGCCGAGCAGCGCCTCACCGCGCGCCGAGGTCGCGGCATCCTCGGTATTGATGTCGGTGTCTGCCCCGAGAGCGAGCGAGACGACCGCATCGATGCCGGAGGAGTCGAGCAGCCGCACCGTGCGGGCCACGTCGACCTCGCGCGGATCGACGGCCGGGATCTCGATGAGGTCGTACCCGATCTCGGCGCTCGACTCGATCGCGTATCGAGCGGACCCTGGCGACCAGTCGCCGACCCACACGCCCGCGTGCACACCGAGGCGGTTGGGGACCACCCCGCTCTCGCCCGAACGAGGCATCATGCCTCCTTCGCACCGGTGATGAGGGCGACGAGCTCCTCGCCCGAGGTCTCCGCCGTGCGCCGGCCGGCGACGGCGAGACCGGCGCGGAACACCCAGACGTGGTCGGAGAGACGCATGACCTGGTCGAAGTTGTGGCTGATGAGGAGCACGGACACGCCCGCGTCGCGCAGGGTGCGGATGGTCTGCTCCACCTTCGCGGTCTCCTGCACGCCGAGCGCCGCGGTCGGCTCGTCCATGATGACGATCTTGCCGCCCCACCCGGCCGCTCGTGCGATCGCGAGCGCCTGCCGCTGGCCGCCGGAGAGCCGGCGCACCTTGCTCGTCACCGGCGGCACGTTGACCGCGAGGTCGGTGATGAGTTCCTGTGCGGTGGCCTTCATGAGCTTGCGGTTGAGCGTTCGGAACGGGCCGAAGCCCTGGGTGAGCTCGCGGCCGAGGAAGAAGTTCTGCCAGACCGCGAGTTCCTCGACAAGGGCGAGGTTCTGCTGCACTGTCTCGATGCCGCTTTTCTGCGCCTCCTTCGGGGTGCCGAACGAGACGACCTCGCCATCGAGGGTGATGGTTCCGGAGTCCGGCGGGTGGATGCCCGACAGGCACCGCACCATTGTGGACTTGCCCGCGCCGTTGTCGCCGATGAGGGCGGTGATCTCGCCGCGCCGCAGCGTGAGTGAGGCGCCCTTGAGCGCGTGCACCCCGCCGAACGACTTCTTGATGTTCGTCGCGGAGAGCAGCACGTCGGGGTCTGTCGAGGAGTCGACTGATTGAGTCATGGTGTCGGTCATTTCTTCTGGTACCTCGTGAGTAGCGCGGCCAGGACGACGACGAGCCCGACGGCGAGCGGCTGGTAGAACTGGGAGACTCCGAGGAGCGTGAGCCCGTTGGTGAGGGCCGTGAGCAGGAGTGCGCCGATGATCGGGCCGACGATTTTCGCCTTGCCTCCGGTCAGGCTGACCCCGCCGAGAACGACCGCGGCGATGGCGTTGAGCAGGAACGCGGTGTTGATCGCGGGTTCGGCGGCGCCGACCCTGGCCACGAGGAGCAGAGCGGCGAGGCCGGCGAGGCCGGCCGAGATCAGGTAGACCGCGATCCGCACCGTGACGGCGCTGACGCCGTTGGCGACGGCGCTCTCCTCGCTCCCCCCGACCGCCTGCACGTGCAGGCCGAAACGGGTGCGGAACATGACGAACCAGGCGATCACCCCGACGATGGCGGCGAGGATGATCGGGTAGCCGAAGATGCCGATGGAACCGGAGGTGAGGCGCAGCAGCTCGGGGCTGTTGACCGAGATCGGCTTGCCGTCGGAGATGATGAGCGCGAGCCCCGTGGCCACCGACAGGGTGCCCAGCGTCACGATGAAGTCAGTGACTCTGCCTTTGGCGATGAGGAGCCCGTTGATGACCCCGATGACCATCGCCGAGAGGATTGCAATGATCGCGGATGCCACGAACCCCAGTCCGGCTTGCCACGCGATACCGAATCCAACCGCCCCGACCGTCATGGTGGCCGAGATGGAGAGGTCGATTCCGCCGGTGGTGATGACGAACGCCTGCGCAACGGCGAGGATCACGAGTATGGCCGCCGCGATGAGCATCGCCCGGATGTTGCCGAAGGTGAGAAAGCTGGGGCTGAGAATCGAGAAGACGATGACGAGCACGACCAGCCCGATCGGCGCCGCGTGCTCCGCCCAGAAGCTCACCTGACGCGTTTGACTGATGAGGTTCTGAGCGGTGCGGGGCCGCTCGGTCACGAGTGTTGACATGAGTCGCTACCGCCTTATTTCGACAGGAGCTCGGTGAGCGGGTTCTCGAAGTCCTCGAACGGCTGCGGGAACTTCGCGATCGCATCGGCCGCGACATCCGCTGTCACGAGCGCGGTCGGCGACTCGATGGTCTCGGGAACCTCGTCGCCGCCGGCGAGCACCTCGCAGGCCTGCAGGCCGAGCGTGCCGATCGCGTACGGGTACTGGGCGACGGTCGCGGTGAGGCCGCCGTCAGCCACGGACTCGAGGGCGTCCTTATTGCCGTCGACGCTCACGACCACGATGGATCCGGTGAGGCCGGCGTTCTCGATCGCCTTGACGATGCCGAGGCCCATGTCGTCGTTGGCGGCGAAGAAGGCCTTGACGTCGGGGTTGGCTGCGATGATGTCGGTCGCGGCGGTGAGGGCGAGCTCGCGCTTCCAGTCGGCGGCCGTCTCCTGGATGACGTCGAGCTTGCCGTCGACTGCCTCCTTGAAACCGTCGACTCGCGCGGCGCTCGTGACGTCTCCCGCGATGCCGCCGATGATGGCGACCTCGCCGCTTCCGACCTGCTCGGCCACGAAGTCGCCCGCCTTGCCGCCAGCCGCACCGTTGTCGGTGCCGATGTAGGTGGCGATGTCGATGTTCGCAGTCTTGGCGGCCTCCGCGTCGACCGGGCTGTCGATGTTGACGATCGGCTTGCCGGCCGACGACACCTGGCTGAGCGATTGCACGAGGTTGGTGCCGCTGATCGGGTTGACGATGAAGCAGCCGAAGTCCTGCCCGGCGAGGGCGGTGAGCTTGTCGGCCTGGCCGGTCGTGTCGCCGATGTCGGCTGCGGCCTGGATGGTGACGTCGACGCCGTCATCGTCTGCGGTGTCGGTGATGCCGTCCTCCATCGCCTGGAAGAAGGGGTTGTCGAGGCCCTTGATGACGGCGGCCGTCTTCGCACTCCCCTCGGCTCCCCCGCTCGAGGGTGATCCGCCGGAGCACGCGGTGAGGGCGAGGGCCACTGCCCCGAGCGGAACCACGACGCGAAGAGTTCGGGTCCATGTTGCGTCTTTGCTGAACATCATCATCATCCTTGAAAATCGGGGCACCACTGCGTGCCGGTAGTCAAGAAATAGCAGCACTTTTGATTTTGCGCAACACAAAAGTCGAGCCACTTTGTGGTTGACTAATGTGATTACCTTCGAACGGCGTCAGCGATGGAGCTTCACGTGAGACCACAAGAGATCAGTTCCCACATCTCGGATGTCCTTGCCCTCTTCCGAGCGCACGGCGAACTCAACCGCACCGATGTCATCGACATCTCGGGGCTTTCCCGGTCCACCGTGAACCAGCGCCTCGCCTCCCTCCACGGCGTGGGCCTGATCGTGCCGATCGGCGGAGGAGAGTCGACGGGCGGTCGCCCGTCGAGCAGGTTCCGCTTCAACAGCGGGCGGGCAATCGTCATCACGGCAGACATCGGAGCGTCGGGCCTGATCGTTGCGGCGTGCGACCTCGCGGGCACACCGCTTCGGCACCTCGAGCGCAGCGTGAATGTGTGGGAGGGGCCGGAGAGAGTGCTCGGGGAGGTCACCGAGTGCATCGAAATTCTGCGCGAGTCGTCGACGGTGTGGGGCATTGGCATCGGCGTGCCGGGGCCCGTCGAGTTTCGGGCGAGGCGCGTGGTGAACCCGCCCATCATGACCGGCTGGGACCG
>JAODAY010000247.1 GCA_025463665.1 Microbacteriaceae bacterium | reverse complement strand
GTCGCAGCCGTTGCGGTCGACGTCGAACCACGCGGTGCCGAACTGGTCCTCCCTGTCGTACCCCGTCTTGGCTGCACGGCCCTTGATCGGGAGCGACGCGAGCAGGGTGGTCGCGAGCTCTCCGGAGGGAACGGCGTCGACGGGGGCCGGTTCCGGAGCGGCGCTCGCCGACCGCTCGGCGCCCGACCGCGACTCGGTGCCGATCGGCAGCTCCAAAAAAAGTGCTGAGCAGCCGACCACCGAAACGAGGGCGACCGCGCCGCCGAGGGCGAAAACGAGCGAGCGGGCGTAAAAAGAGCGGCGGTGCGATTTCACTCGGGTCCTCGGTGTTGTGGCAAAGCTGTCAATCTCGAGCTTGAGGGGGTAACTTTACGTGAGCCCCGGACGGGGGACTGCTGCGACATGGCGGGATTGTCGTAGCCTCACATCTACTAGGCCAACGTGCCGGGTGACAAAAGTCGGGCGATGCGTTTCGGCCGACGAGGGGGATGAGCGGTGCAGGGGTATGCGGTCATCGACATCGTGACGAGCGGGCCATCGCCGAGCCAGGATCGGATCATCGAGGTCGCGATTGCGCACGTCGACATCGAGGGGCACGTGACCGCGGTCTGGGAGACACTCGTGAATCCGGCTCGCACCCTCGGTCCTCTCCGGGTCCGCGGCATCCGCTCGTCTGATCTTGCCCTGGCACCGGAATTCCAGGATGTCGCCGGCGAACTGTGCGCCCTCATCGAGGGCCGCGTCATCGTGGCTCACGACGCCGATTTTCCGCTCGGTGCGCTCTCCGCCGAACTCGCTCGGGTGGGGATCGACCATCCCCCGCTCGGACCGATCTCGCTGTGCACGATGGAGCTCATCCAGCGTCTGGTCGGCGGCACGCCGACTCTCGCGGAGTGCGCCGCCGGGCTCGGCGTCGACATGCTCGGCGTGTACAGCGCACAGGGATACGCGCTCGTCGTGGCGAAGCTGCTGCGTGATCTCGTCGGAGATCGCAGCCTCGCCCCGGTGTTGCGTGAGGCGAGAGGCCTGGCGGACGCCACGGAATGGCCGAGTTTCGTGCCCTCGGGTTTTTCCCTCACGCCGCGGCCGCGCGACCATTCGTCGTCGTTGGCCAGCTGACGCCTGCCAGCTAGGCCAGCCGCGCCTGCACCTCGGCGAGCGAGGGGTTGGTGGCCGTCGAACCGTCGGGGAAAACGAGGGTCGGCACGGTCTGGTTTCCCCCGTTGACGTGAGCCACCAGTTCAGCCGTGCCCTCGACTTCTTCGATGTTGACCTCGGTGTACGGAACTCCCGCTCGGTGCAGTTGCGCCTTGAGGTTCTTGCAGTAGCCGCACCAGGTCGTGCTGAACATGAGAACGGCACCCGCCTCCGGCGTGAATTGGGCGGCAGAGAGTGTTGGAGAAGAAGTCATTCGATCAGCTTACAAACCCTGCGCCGCGAAGTGTTCAAAAGGCGCGTAACGTTGACTAGTGGGCAATCCACACGAACGAAAGGTTTTCACTTGGGCGAGGAATGCATTCACGGGCTCGATTATGGGCTGTGTGACGCCTGCTTTCCGAAGGCAATGCCTGAGGTGCCCGTCGTGACCGTGGCCAAGACACGGGTCACTCGACCGCGCGCGATGTCGCTCACGGCGCCCCGTCGCCCGTCGAATTCGGGCTCGCTGACCACCCCGCTCATGGACGTCACCGACCAGCGCCTGTACCACGTGACCCACGTGACCAACCTGCCCGCAATCCTCAGCGCCGGGCTGATTTTCGCTGACGCGAGTCCCTCGTGGACCGAGCGCCCGAGTGTCGACATCTCCTCGGCCGAGACGCGCGAGTCGCGACGCACCATCGTGGTCTCCGACAACGACGACACGAGCGTCGCGAGCTACGTGCCGTTCTTCCTCACGCCGACGTCGAGCGTCTGGGCGAGCGTGCGCGAGAACGTCGCCGACCCGCGCCTGTCTGCGGCGATCAAGGAGTCAGCGGCATCAGATTTCGTAATCTTGGTCAGCAGCGTCAAGAGCGTTCTCGACGCACACGCCGCCGCGTCACCCGACGGCGACGAGTCTCCCGGTGCGGTCGTCGTCTCCGACGGTGACGCGACACACAGCCTCACGCGCTTCGCCACGACCCGCGAGGCGGGTGACCGCGTGCTGCGCAAGCTGCGCACCGAGGAGGAGCCCGTGCAGGTGCTCGCCGCCGAGTACCTCGTGCGCGATTCCGTTCCGTTCGAGCTCGTGACGCTCATCGGGGTCGCGAACGACAAGGCGCGCGACCGCGTGAAGGCGATCGTCAAGGAAGCCGGACTCAAAACCCGTGTAGCGGTCTACCCGCCCTGGTTCCAGCGCGCCGAGTAGACGGCGCCTGCCCGGCGGTCCGCGTCTGCCCGCAGTCAGCGACCACCCGGCAGTGAGTGTTTGCTCAGAACCAGATGCTGAGCCACGGCGTGACCGCCGTGCGGAACGAGGCGTCGACCGCGCTCGATGATCCCTCGCGCAGCTCGGTGATGCGTCCGGCCCTGGTGAGCGTCACCGCGGAGACGCCGCCGAGGTAGATCGCGCTGAGCGCCCCGACGTCGAGGGCGATCGCCGCGGCGTCCTCCGGTGTGTCGCCAAGCAGCAGCTCGACCTCGGCCGTGCCGTCGTCGGCGACCGTGAGCAGGTAGCGGCCCTCGGCGAAACCGAGGGGGTCCGCCACCTCGAGCACGATGCTGCCGTAGGCGCTGTAGCGACGAGCCTCGAGCGCGGCCTTCACGTCGAGAATGCGGGTCCAGAGATGATCGCGTTGTGCCAGCTTCGTCACGGCCCTGAAGTCAGACACCTGCCACGCGAACGCCTCGTCGATGGAACGGAGCTTGGCCGTGACCTCCCCGACCAGGTCCAGTTCGAGCACATAGCGCCACAGCGTCGCGTACGCGTCATCCGTCGCCGAGGCGAGGTAGTCGACCTCCACACTGTGGCCGAACACGACGCCGGGGTTCTCCGCCACCCGATAGATGACGAAGCCCTGTGCGTCACCGGCGACGTCGTCGAAGCGGGCGACGCGCATGCTGCGCGAGCGCTCCTTATCGTCCGCGGAGCTGCCA
>JAODAY010000238.1 GCA_025463665.1 Microbacteriaceae bacterium | reverse complement strand
CAGGATTGTTTTTGTTAGTACACATGCCGAACTAAATATGGTCAAGCTTTCGGGGGCAACTGTTACATACACGAAACGCCACCGTGTTTTGTTAGTAACCCTGCCAAAGGACGCTAGCAGATGAACTCGGGAGTCGCCACGCTGCCCGCCGACGGGCTCCCAATTGAGCAGATGCACTTCTCAGCCCGAGATATTTTTAGTACGCTTCCCGGACATAACCGAGTGATTGGATTGCAGTGCCGCTACCAGAAATCTTTCCCATTCCGCGCACGATCACCGTCTCGACCGACGCGGGCCCGGGAGCGGCCGCACCGGTGACCGCGGTTCTCGACGAGACCCTGCCCGCCCAGGGCTACCGCATCACCATCGACGCTGCGGGGATCACCCTCACTCACGCCGACCCTTCCGGCCTCCGCTACGCCCAGCAGACCCTCGACCAGCTGCGCACCGACCGCTCGTTCGGCGACACCGCGCTGGTCATCGAGGACTGGCCCGACTTCGCCGTTCGCGGCTTCATGCTCGACATCAGCCGCGACAGGGTGCCCACCCGCCGCACGTTCCTGCGCTACATCGACATCATGTCACTCGCCCGTATCAACCACCTCGAGTTGTACACCGAGCACACTTTTGCCTTCGAAGGTCACGACGAGGTGTGGCAGGACGCTTCGCCGCTCTCCCCCGCCGACCTTCTCTGGATGGACGACCAGTGTGCGGCCCGCGGCATCTCGCTCGTGCCGAACCAGAACACGCTCGGGCACATGGAGCGCTGGGTGAAGCACCCCGCATACCGTGAGCGCGCGATCAACCCCGACGGCTTCGACATGTTCGGCGAGCACCGCGCCGCAAGCACCGTCGTGCCCAGCGCGGAGAACGCGGACTTCGTCGGCGAGCTCCTCGACGACGTCAGCCGGTACTTCCGCGCGGACAGCATCAACATCGGCGCCGACGAACCGTGGGAGCTCATCATCGACCAGAGCGGCGGCAGCGACCTGCCGTCGAACGGCCAGGTGTACTTCGACTACGTCACGCGCGTGATGCGGCGTTTCAGCGACCGCGGCTACAACGTCGAGTTCTGGGCCGACGTCTTCGGCGAGCACCCCGAGCTCATGGACCAGCTGCCCGAGGGCACGGTGCCCGTGGTGTGGCAGTACGACTCCGCGAGCCTCACCACCGCCGTCGTCGCCCAGGCCACCGCCGCGCAGCGTCAGCGCTGGGCGAGCGTCGGACTCGACATCGACGAACTGCAGACCGGTTTCGCCGGACGCGCCCGCGTTCTCACCGCCGCGGGCCTCGCCTTCTGGGTGGCCCCGGGCACGAGCACGTGGCAGTCGTTCACGGGTCGCCTCGACAACGCGATCGAGAATATGACGGATGCCGCCCGCTTCGGCAGCGCGAACGGCGCCACTGGCTACCTCAACACGGCGTGGGGCGACCACGGAATGTACGACCCGCCCGCCGTCAGCTTCGGGCCCCTCGCCTTCGGCGGCGCGGTCTCGTGGAACGTCGAGGGCAACGAATCGCTCGACATCGCGGCCGTGCTCAACGCCCACGTCGTCCTCGACCCCACCGGAATCACGGGTGAGGTGCTCACCTCGATCGGACGCGCGGTCACCGCCCTCGATGCGCCGCTCCTCAACGCGAGCCAGCTGTTCACCGTGCTCCACCGCGGCGGGGTGCTCGCCGACGGCGCCTGGCCCTCCCGCGCGGGAGTCGAGGCGGCCGACGGCATCCTCGCCGCCGCCGAGCAGGAGCTCACCTTCGCGGACCCCGCGTGCCTCGACGGCGACGTCGTGCTGCGCGAGACTCGCCAGGCCATCGCGTTCGCCCGGTTCGGGGCACACATCCTCCGGCTCGGCGAGGGCGCGGTCTCCTCGTTGCCTGCGGCCGACGCCCGCCGCCTGCTCGTGCGCCTCGAGGATCTGCTCGAGGAACACCGCCGCACCTGGCTGCTGCGCTCGCGTCCGGGCGGGCTGGTCGATAGCGTGTCGCGGCTCGACCCGATGCGTCGTGCCCTCGTGTCACGCGCGGCGACCGCGCGAGACTAAACGGCCGTCCGCGGGCGGCCGCCCGGGTTCGGTCCCGTCTCAGACGATGCCGAGTTGGGATTCGAGAACCTGCGCGGCCGCCCCGCGGAGCACACCGTCCTCACCGAGGTCGCTCAGGCGCACACTGAGGTCGTAGTCGTCGGCGGTTCTCGTGCGCTCGGCAATCGTCGTCTGCACCGCGAGCGCCATCTCCTCGGTGAGAACGTCAGCCGGACCGCTCAACACGATCTCCGACACGTCGAGCAGGCCGACGATCGGCGCGAGCGAAATTCCGAGCCGGTGGCCGGCCGCCTGGTGCACGGCGTGGGCACCCGCCTCGTCCGTAGCCGGCAGGGCCTCGAGCTGGCGCCGGATGGTGGTCACCGACAGCCACGTCTCGAGGCATCCGGTCTTGCCGCACGTGCAGATTTCGCCGCCGTCGGTTCCGACCACGACGTGCCCGATCTCCCCGGCACCGAACCGGCTGCCGCGCACGAGACGACCGGCGATGATCGCCCCCGCGCCGACACCGCGACCGACGCGAATCACGATGACATCGTCTCCCGCACCGCCCCATGCCCGCTCGGCGAGGGTCGCGGCATCCGCGTCATTGACGAGGTACCCGGCCGCGCCGAAACGACGAGCGACGATGCCGGCGAGGTCGAGGTCGGCCCAGCCGAGGTTGGTGGCCTTGCGCACAATACCCGCGCCATCGACGATGCCGGGTGAGCCGACGCCGATGCCGATGATCGGCACCCGTGACCGGGAGACGAGGTCGTCGATGAGGGAGATGACGGCGTCGACGGCGAGGGCACCCTTGGTGTCCGTGCTTGCCGGGCTCTCCGCCCGCTCAAGAATCTTCCCGCCGAGGTCCAGCAGCGCCCCGCGAAACAGCTCGGGCTGGCTGAGGTCGATGCCGACGATCGCGAAGGCGCTTTTGTCCATGGCGAGCACGGTCGGCGGCTTGCCGCGTTGACCGCTCCCCCGGGTGCCGAGCTCGCGAACGAGCTTGTCGTCGATGAGTTCGGCGACGAGCTCGCCCACCGTGATCTTCGCGAGACCTGTGGCGCGGGCGATGTCGGCGCGGCTCTGCTCACCCTCGCGATAGAGGATGCGCAGCACGAGGGCGCGATTGTGCACGCGCGCGTCCTCGGGCACGAGCTTGCGGCTGTTCGCGCCGGGGGCCGACGCGGAATAGGCATCGTTTCGACGCTCGGACGCGAAGTACATTGTCACGGGGAACCTTCGGCAGCCATCGAATAGGTAGGAACATCTAACTAAATGGACCCTATACGAACCGCGCGCGGGATACGTCAGGGTGCGGCGGCATGCACCGGCGTGATAGGCGGGCGCTGCGCGGGTGTGGCCGGCGCGGCGTGATGCTGAGGGGCAAGAAACGGCTCGCTGCCGCCACCGCCGACGACAGATGTTTGCACCCCGGGTGGCAGACTCTCCGACCTAGGCCCGCGCGCCTCAGGGAGAATGAAGGCCACGGCCCCAACCGCCCTCGAGACTCGTGGGGGTCGCGAAGTCATCGGCGGTTTCCGGTGTGGAAGGTTGACACTAAGAGACGTGGTTGAGACGCTGCAACATCAACTCGGCCGCGCGGTCGGCATCCGGAAGCGCGATGGCGGCAACAATTTCCTCATAGTCGGCGAGCGCGTGTGCATAGACGCGCCGCGTACGGGAATTGGGTCGTTGGGCGAGGCCGCGCGACGTCGCCCGGATCAGCGCCATCATGATCGACAGGCGGACGTCGTTATGGGTGGCCGCTGCGATAGCTATATGCACATCCCCCGTGAGCTGATCGAGTTGGCCGGAAGGTGGTCCGCTCGAGACCATAGCCTCGCGAAGACGTGTCAGGCTGTTCGATATGCCCTCAATATCTTCGTGAGTCGCTCGGCGTGCGGCAAGCGAAGCGTTC
>JAODAY010000112.1 GCA_025463665.1 Microbacteriaceae bacterium | reverse complement strand
GGGCGGCTGCGGGAGCAGCGGGGGTAGCAGGCTTGGCGTCTGCTGCGGGAGCCTTGGCTTCTGCGGCGGGAGCCTTCGCGTCTGCAGCAGGGGTCTTGGCGGGAGCGGCAGCCTTGCGGGCGGCCTTCTCGTCAGCGACCTTCTTGGCGGCGGCTACCTGGGCGAAGCCCTCCTCCGCGCGCAGCACCTTGGTGCGCATGACGGCTTCGCTGAGCGAGAGCTGGCGGTCGAGCTCGACCGTTGCAGCCGGCGATGCCGTGAAGTTGACGACGGCGTAGATGCCCTCGGCCTTCTTGTTGATCTCGTAAGCGAGACGACGACGGCCCCAGACATCCACCTTGTCGATGGTTCCACCATCTGTGCGGATGACGTTGAGGAACTTGTCGAGGCTGGGAGCCACGGTTCGCTCATCGATCTCTGGATCGAGGATCACCATGAGTTCGTACTGATGCGTCATAAACCCACCTCCTTCGGACTTGAACGGCCACAGACGATCTGTGACAGGAGGGTGTTGACGTGCGCCTTGGCTAAGAGAGCCGAGGCAACCTGCCTAGTGTAGTAGGTAAAGGCACTATCTCTCAAGGAGCACCGACACATGACCATCCGTATCGCGATTGCGGGCGTGGGTAACTGCGCCAACGCACTCATTCAGGGCGTGACCTTCTACGCCGACGCCGCCGACGATGCGGTCGTTCCCGGCCTCATGCACACCAGGTTCGGCCCTCACGCCATTCGGGACATGACCTTTGTCGCCGCTTTCGACGTCGATGCAGACAAGGTCGGCGCCGATCTCGCCACCGCGATGTGGGCGAGCAAGAACGACACGTTCCGGTTCGCGGAAGTCGCCGAGACCGGCGTCGTCGTGCAGCGGGCACCCACGCTCGACGGCCTCGGCCAGTACTACCGCGAGGCGATCACGGAGTCGGACGCGCCCGCGGTCGACGTCGCCCAGGTGCTGCGCGACAGCGGCGCCGACGTGCTCGTGTGCTACCTGCCCGTGGGCAGTGAAGAGGCAGCCCGCTTCTACGCCCAGGCTGCGATCGACGCCGGCGTCGCCTTCGTCAACGCGCTTCCCGTCTTCATCGCGAGCGACCCGGTGTGGGCGGAAAAGTTCCGTTCCGCCGGTGTTCCCATCGTCGGCGACGACATCAAAAGCCAGCTTGGCGCGACCATAACCCACCGCGTGCTCGCCCGGTTGTTCGAAGAGCGCGGACTCGTTCTCGACCGCACCTACCAGCTCAACGTCGGCGGAAACATGGACTTCAAGAATATGCTCGAACGCACCCGGCTCGAGTCGAAGAAGATCTCCAAGACCCAGGCCGTCACGAGCAACATCGCGGCGCACCTGCCGGCCGACGACGTGCACATCGGCCCGAGCGACCACGTGCCGTGGCTCACCGACCGCAAGTTCGCCTACGTCCGCCTCGAGGGCCACGGCTTCGGCAACGCCCCGACGAGCCTCGAGTACAAGCTCGAGGTGTGGGACTCCCCGAATTCGGCCGGTGTCGTGATCGACGCGATCCGCGCGGCCAAGATCGCGCTCGACGCGGGCCTCGGTGGACCTCTTGAGGCGGCGTCCGCCTATTTCATGAAGTCGCCGGCAACGCAGTACCCCGATACGATCGCCCGCGAGATGCTTGAGGGTTTCATCGACTCCAACGCGTAACCGTAGAGCCTGGTTACAGTCCACCACGGGACCTGTAACCGGGCGGAGCGGTTACTCGCTGGCGGCGTACCAGGCGCGGAGGCGCTTCTCCGCTTCTTCTTCGCCGAGGGGACCCTCGTCGAGGCGCAGGTCGAGCAGGAACCGGTACGCCTGGCCGACCGCGGGTCCCGGGGAGAGGCCGAGCAGGCGCATGATCTGCTCGCCGTCGAGGTCGGGCCGCACGGCCGCGATCCCCTCCGCCTCGGCGATCGCCGCGATGCGCTCCTCGAGATCGTCGTAGGCGAACGACAGGCGGTCGGCCTTGCGCACGTTGCGGGTGGTCACGTCCGCCCGGGTGAGAATGTGCAGGCGCTCGAGCAGCGGACCGGCGTCGCGCACGTAGCGGCGCACCGCCGAGTCGGTCCAGACGCCCTCGGAGTAGCCGAAGAAACGCAGGTGCAACTCGATGAGCGTGGACACCGCACCGATGGTCTCCTTGTCGAAGCGCAGCTGCTTGAGCCGCCGGCCGGCGAGCTTCGCGCCGACGACGTCGTGGTGGTGGAAGGTGACCACGCCGCCGCCCTCGATTCGGCGGGTCTGCGGCTTTCCGATGTCGTGCAGTAGCGCGGCGATGCGCAGAATCAGGTCGGGGCTCGCGATGCCGGGGCGCGCCTTCTCCAGCTCGATGGCCTGTCGCAGAACCGTGAGGCTGTGCTCGTAGACGTCCTTGTGGTGGGCGTGCTCGTCGACCTCCAGCTTCAGCGCGGGGAGCTCGGGCAGCACGATGTGAGCAAGGCCCGTCTCGACGAGCAGGCGCAGCCCGGGCACGGGGTCGTCTGTCAGCAGCAGCTTGGTGAGCTCGTCGCTCATGCGCTCGACGCTTACGATCGGCAGGCGGTCGGCGAGGGCGATCATGGCCGTGCGGGTCGACTCGTCGACAGCGAAACCGAGCTGCGACGTGAACCGGGCGGCCCGCATCATCCGCAGGGGGTCGTCACCGAACGAGACGTCGGCTGCGACGGGCGTCGTGAGGCGGCCGGCGACCAGGTCTTCGACGCCACCGGAAGGATCGACGAGAATCAGCTCGGGCAAGCGAAGCGCCATAGCGTTGACGGTGAAGTCGCGGCGCACCAGGTCGCCCTCGAGGGAATCACCGAACGCGACGACGGGCTTTCTGGTCTCTCCGTCGTAGCTGTCTGCCCGGTAGGTCGTGATCTCGATCGTATCGCCGGCGAAGCGCGCGCCGATCGTTCCGAATGCCCGGCCGATGTCCCAGTGGGCGTCGGCGATGGGCGCGACGATGGCGAGAATCTGGTCGGGGGTCGCATTCGTGGTGAAGTCGAAGTCGTTGACTTCGCGACCGAGAAAGGCATCGCGTACCGGTCCGCCGACGAGCGCCAGCTCGTAGCCGGCGGCCGAAAAGGCCCTCGCGAGCCGGGCAATATGCCGGATTTCTGCGAGTTCGCCCAGCCGCTGCAATGCCGAAGCGACGCTCTCCATACTCAAGAGAATAGACTCTCCCCATGGTGGCCGAGGGATCTTCAGTGGCTGGCCCATGGCTATGAAGCCCGTGAAGGCGCTCGTTGCAGTCATCGTGGGCCTCCTCGGCGTCGGCATCGCAGCGCCCGCCTCCGCCGCTCCCGACCCCGCCGAACCGATCGGAATCGCCCGGGTTGCCGCGATCTATCCGCTCACCACCCCCGAGCTGCGCACCGCCCTCATCGACGCCGACACGCTCGCCGCCTACACAGCGCCGTCCGGTCACCTGACTCGCGAACTCAGCGCCGTCATCGACGCTCCCCTCGCGATCGGCATCGACCCGATGATCCTCGCGTCCATCCGCGTGCTGGGCAACGCCGCTCCGCCGTCGGCCATCTCGTGGCTCGAGCGGTTGGCCTCCGCGTCGAACGAAACCTTCTCCCTCTCCTACGCCGACTCCGACCTCACGCTGGGTCTTCAGGCGGGTTCCCCTGCCGCGCTGGCGCCGACGACCTTCGACTTCGCGATCGATCCGAGCCACTTCGCCGAGGAGGCGCCCCCGACCGCGGCGGCGACGGGTGACCCTTCCGAACAGCCGGATCCGGAGGAACCACCGCAGCTACCCACCAACGAGAGCCTCGTCGCCTGGGATTTCACGCTCCCCGCCGTCGCCTGGCCGGTGGCCGACAGCGTCGTCTCCAGCGACATTCCCGCCCTCGCGGCGAGCGGCTACACCACGACGATCCTCAATTCGGCGAACGTCGACAGGAGCTCTGCCGCCAAGGCACGGGCCACCGTCGCGGATGCCACGTCGATCGTCACCGACGACTCGCTGTCGTCCAGCCTCGTCGCCGCCTCCAACGCGGCCTCGAACGAGGAGTGGGGCGCCTCGGTCGCGCAGCTGCTCGCCGGCGTCGACGCCACAGCGGCCGGTGGGGGCACCGAGGGCGCGACGATGGTCGTCGCCTTCGATCGCGAGAGCCTCGGCTTCGCGCCGCGCCTCGCCTCCACCCTTGGAGCGCTCGACGCCCTGCCGAGCACCGATATGGCATCGCTGTCTTCTGTCGCGGCATCCGCCCCCAGCGAAGCGACGCTCATCGATTCTCCGCAGACGCCGGAGCGCATCGCCGCCGCCCAGTCGCTCCTCGCCAGCGAGGCTTCTGACGCCTCATTTTCGACTGTCGCCGAGAATCCGACACTGATCACCGCGGAACGGCGATTGCGACTGCTCGCGACCATGTCCACCGCGTGGAATTCGTACCCGGGTGGTTGGGGCGCCGCCGTTTCCGCCTATCTCAAGGAGTCCGAAGATCTCCACGAGTCCGTGGGGATCGTGCAGAGCAGCGACATCAACCTGCTCGCCGACCGGGCGTCGCTGCCCGTCACTGTGAGCAACGCGCTCGACCAACCCGTGACGGTGTTCGTCACGGTGACGGCCCGCTCGCCGATTCTCGAGATCGAAGAGGTCAGCGTGCCCCTCACGATCGAGCCCGATTCACAGCGTCGCAGCCAGATTCCCGTGCAGTCGCTCTCCAACGGCAGCGCCCAGATCTCGGTGACGATCGCGAGCGTCGCCGCGGTGCCCATCGGACAGCCCACCTCGGTGCAGATCAACGTCTATGCCGGGTGGGAGACACCCATCACTGTCGCCATCGGCGTGATC
>JAODAY010000098.1 GCA_025463665.1 Microbacteriaceae bacterium | reverse complement strand
CCCCGTACTCCATCCGTGCCGAAGAGGCGCGACATCGATCAGCGCTTCGAGTACTGCGGCGCCTTGCGAGCCTTCTTGAGACCGGCCTTCTTGCGCTCGATGACGCGAGCGTCACGAGTGAGGAAGCCAGCCTTCTTGAGAGCAGCGCGGTTGTTCTCACGGTCGATGCCGTTGAGCGAACGCGCGATGGCCAGACGCAGAGCGCCAGCCTGGCCGGAGGGGCCACCACCAGTGATCTTGGCGATCACGTCGTAGCTGCCGAGCAGATCGAGAACCTTGAAGGGATCGTTGATCAGCTGCTGGTGCAGCTTGTTGGGGAAGTACTCGGCGAGCTCGCGACCGTTGACGGTTGCGGTGCCGGTACCGGGGGTGATGCGCACGCGGGCGATGGCCTGCTTGCGACGTCCGACGGCTGCGCCGGGAACGTTGAGCACTGCACGGGGAGCCTTGACGGCGGCCTCTGCGGGCGTCTCGGTCGAGTAGCTCTGCGGAGCCTCGATGATGTCTGAAATTTGAGCCACGGTAGTTACGTCCTTAGTTTCTAAGCCGGCGCTACTGAGCGACCTGGGAAAGGGTGTAGATCTTCGGCTGCTGAGCAGCGTGAGGGTGCTCGGTGCCGGTTTAGACCTTGAGCTTGGTCAGCTGTTCGCGACCAATCGAGTTCTTGGGGAGCATGCCGCGCACAGCCTTCTCGACGGCGCGCGTCGGGTGCTTCTCGAGCAGCTCGGCGTAGGTGGTAGCCGTCAGGCCGCCCGGGTAACCCGAGTGGCGGTAGGCCTTCTTCTGCAGCAGCTTCGCGCCGGTCAGGGCGATCTTCTCTGCGTTGATGATGATGACGAAGTCGCCCATGTCCATGCTGGGGGAGAACGTCGCCTTGTGCTTGCCGCGCAGGAGCGCCGCAACGTGGCTGGCAAGACGGCCGAGAACGATGTTCTCAGCGTCAATGATGAGCCATTCGCGCTGGACATCCTCCGGCTTGGGGGAAAAAGTACGAGTCACAGTAGTGCTGCCTTCTTGATCGAGTGAGGTGTTCGTGAATCCCGCTCCGATGGACCGTTAACTCGACGCAATGCGAGGGAACGACGCCGGTGGAGGGCTCATGATCGGGCGTCGGGCACAGGGGCGTAGACACCAAGGGTCAAGATTAGTCGACGGAGGGTGGTGCGGTCAAACTCACCGCATGCCGCGCGGGCCCCGGTGCGGCCTCGCGCGGCTCGCTGAATGTGACGGCTCCACGCCTGGCCCGCGTCTGCTCGGCCCTCTCGCCGAGATCGGCGTCGTCGGGGTAGCCGACCTCCATGAGCGTGAGACCCTTCGCGGGCATGACCTTGAAGTCGGAGATGCGTGACATCTGCTCACGGATCTCGACGACGCTCTCTATGCCGAGCTTGTGCTCCCCCACGGCGACGCACGCGCCGACGAGGGCCCGCACCATGCTGTGGCAGAAGGCGTCGGCCACCACCCGGGCCACGAGCACACCGTCATCCCGGCGCTGCCAGCGGAACTGCTGCAGGTCGCGGATCGTCGTCGAACCGTCGCGGGGTTTGCAGTACGAGGCCCAGTCGTGCAAGCCGACGAGCGAGAACGCGGCGAGATCCATGGCCGCCCCGTCGAGCGGTACCGGGTGCCAGAGGGTGTGACTGCGCACGAGCGGGTTGCGGGGCGCCGTGGCATCCGCGATTCTGTATTCGTAGCGTCGCCACACCGCCGAGAAACGTGCGTCGAAGCCCTCCGGTGCCCAGCTGACGCCCGTGATCCAGACGTCGCTGTTGAGCCCGGCGATGCCGTTGAGCCTGCGCTGCAACGTGGCGGGGGCGCTGGTCTGCGGCGACGCTGCCTTGCCCCGGTGGCGCTCGAGCTTCGCGACCTGCGCGGGGGTGAGATCGACGTGGGCGACCTGGCCGAGGGCGTGCACCCCGGCGTCGGTGCGGCCGGCGACGGTGAGCACGGGGGCCGGGCCGAAACGGGCGAGCACCGTCGCGAGGGCGGCTTCGATCACGCCCTGCACCGTGCGCAAACCGGGCTGGTTGCTCCAGCCGGAGAAGTTCGATCCGTCGTAGGAGATCTCGAGACGCAGCCGCCTGGTTGCTTCGCTCATCACGCAGCGAGTCTAGGCTGAGCCGGCGTGCTTCCTTTCACCGAGGGTCCACCGCGGGGGCACTCGCCCCGACCATCCGCGTGACGCCAGACGGCGGGCGACCCGCGCGACCGCACCGCTGCCCCGCACGCGGCCCCACCCGCGCGACCAAACCCCGCCCCGCACGCAAGAACGGCCCCGCTCGATGAGCGGGGCCGTTCCGGTGAAGCGTTGGACTACTTGGCGTCCTCGGTGGCGACTTCTTCGGTCTCCTCCGGGGCAGTCTCGTCGACGGGGGCCTCGTCGACGGGGGCCTCGGTGGGCTCCTCAACGACGGTCTCGGCCTCGACGGGCGCGACGGCGGTTGCCGCTGCAGCCGACTTCTTGGCCGACTTCGCCTTCGGGGTCACGGGCTCGAGAACGAGCTCGATCTGCACCATCGAAGCGTTGTCACCCTTGCGGAAGCCAAGCTTGGTGATGCGGGTGTAGCCACCCTCGCGAAGGGCGACGAGCGGCGCGACCTCGGTGAAAAGTTCGTGCACGACGGTCTTGTCGCCGATCGTCGCGAGAACGCGACGACGGGCGTGCAGGTCGCCACGCTTTGCAAACGTGATCAGACGCTCGAAGACGGGGCGCATGCGCTTGGCCTTCGTCTCGGTGGTCTTGATGCTCTTGTGGGTGATGAGCGATGCCGCGAGGTTCGCGTGCATGTGACGCTCATGCGCCGGTCCGCCGCCGAGGCGCGGTCCCTTGGTTGGTGCTGCCATTAGTTAATCTCCAGATGTAAGAAGTCGAAAGTCGAGATCGCCAGAATTAGGCGGTGGGCTCTTCGTCGTCGTAGCCGCCGTAGAAGTGGGCGCCATCGAAGCCGGGACCCGAGTCCTTGAGGGACAGTCCCATCTCGACGAGCTTGTCCTTGACCTCGTCGACCGACTTCTGACCGAAGTTGCGAATGTTCATGAGCTGCGTCTCCGACAGGGCGACGAGTTCACTCACGGTGTTGATGCCTTCGCGCTTGAGGCAGTTGTAGCTGCGCACGGAGAGGTCGAGGTCTTCGATCGGCATGCTCAGTTCGCTGGAGAGAACGGCGTCGACCGGCGCTGGGCCGATCTCGATGCCCTCAGCGGCGGTGTTGAGCTCGCGAGCCAGACCGAACAGCTCGGTCAGCGTGCGACCGGCCGACGCGATGGCGTCGCGCGGGCTGATCGCCGGCTTGGTCTCCACGTCGACGACCAGACGGTCGAAGTCGGTGCGCTCACCGGCACGCGTCGCCTCGACGCGGTAGGTGACCTTGAGGACGGGCGAGTAGATCGAGTCGATCGGTACCTGACCGGCCTCGCTGAACTCGCTGCGGTTCTGCGCGGCGGAGACGTAGCCGCGGCCACGCTCGATGGTCAGCTCGAGGTCGAACTTGGCCTTGTCGTTCAGGGTCGCGATGACGAGATCGGGGTTGTGGATCTCGACGCCGGCGGGAGCCGAGATGTCGGCAGCCGTGACGGGGCCGGCGCTCTGCTTGCGCAGGTAGGCCGTGATGGGCTCATCGTGCTCGCTGGAGACGACGAGGCCCTTGATGTTCAGGATGATCTCGGTGACGTCTTCCTTCACGCCGGGGATCGTCGTGAACTCGTGCTGCACGCCGTCGATGCGAATGCTGGTGACAGCTGCGCCCGGGATCGAGGAGAGAAGGGTGCGGCGGAGCGAGTTGCCGAGGGTGTAGCCGAAGCCGGGTTCGAGGGGCTCGATGATGAACCGCGAACGGAACTCCGAGATGTTCTCTTCAGCCAGGGTGGGGCGCTGTGCGATGAGCACTGATGGTTTCCTTTCGAAAGAGTGTCCGCTATATGACACTTCCGAGTTGTTATTGAGTTGAGTCGTGAACGAGCAGAGGCGAGCGTCATTGCCCGTGGGCGCCGTGCGCCCGGTCGGTCGAGGCCCACGCGCTCCGGAGAGCGCGGTCCTCGCCACGGATCGGACTCCGCACCGTCAGAGCTGACGATGCGGAACCCTGACCGAGTGTCAGACGCGGCGGCGCTTCGGCGGCCGGCAGCCGTTGTGAGCCTGCGGGGTGACGTCGTTGATCGAGCCGACCTCGAGCCCTGCGGCCTGAAGTGAGCGGATCGCGGTCTCGCGTCCCGAGCCGGGGCCCTTGACGAAGACGTCGACCTTCTTCATCCCGTGCTCCTGCGCCTGGCGCGCAGCGGACTCGGCCGCGAGTTGCGCCGCGAACGGCGTGGACTTGCGGCTGCCCTTGAAGCCGACGCCTCCGGAGGAGGCCCAGCTGATGACCGCACCGGTGGTGTCGGTGATCGAGACGATCGTGTTGTTGAACGTCGACTTGATGTGGGCCTGGCCCACCGCGATGTTCTTCTTCTCCTTGCGGCGCGGCTTGCGGGCGGCGCTCGCCTTCGGTGCTGCCATGTGGCTGACTCTCCTGGATTCCTGTGACCGAGATGGCGGATGCGGGCAGAGCCCGCGATCCCACTACTTGCGGCCGGCCTTCTTCTTGCCGGCGACGGTGCGCTTCGGGCCCTTGCGGGTGCGCGCGTTGGTCTTGGTGCGCTGACCGCGCACGGGCAGGCCGCGGCGGTGGCGGATGCCCTCGTAGCTGCCGATCTCGACCTTGCGGCGGATGTCGGCGGCGACCTCGCGACGGAGGTCACCCTCCACCTTGAAGGTGCCTTCGATGTGGTCGCGGAGCGCGACGAGCTGGTCGTCGGTGAGGTCCTTGACGCGGATGTCGCCGCTGATCCCCGTGACGCTCAGGGTCTGCAGGGCGCGGGTGCGGCCGATGCCGTAGATGTACGTGAGGGCGACCTCCACACGCTTGTCGCGTGGGATGTCGACGCCGGCGAGACGTGCCATGTCTGGCTTCTCCTTCGGAGAGATGTCGGAGGTGTGGAGCGGTTCCGGTGCCCGGGCCTCCGACCCGGGGTGTCCCCCACCTCCTGCGAGATGGGTTCTGGTACCGCCTGATTTCTATTCAGTTGTCGCCGTGCCGGGAATCGAGGAGCCGCCAGGGGCGGTGTCTCGGAATCCCCGGAATCAGCCCTGGCGCTGCTTGTGCCGCGGGTTGTCGCAGATGACCATGACGTTGCCGTGGCGACGGATCACCTTGCACTTGTCACAGATGCGCTTGACGCTGGGGTTGACCTTCATTGTTCTTTTCATTTGGTTTGTTCGTGGTGTAGTGTTATTTTGTGTCTTTTGGTTTAGATCTGGTTGTTC
>JAODAY010000089.1 GCA_025463665.1 Microbacteriaceae bacterium | reverse complement strand
GCCCGTAGTCGGGCCCGCCCGTCGTGATCAGGCCGATGGTGCGGGAGCGGCGGGTGACGAGCGCCCTGGCGGCGGGCGACGGTCGGTAGTTGAGGGCCGCGATGGCCTTCTCCACCCGTTGCCGGGTCGCGGGCCGCACATTGGGCAGGTCGTTGAGCACGCGCGACACCGTCTGGTGCGACACCCCGGCGAGGCGGGCCACGTCGAAGATGTTCGCGACGCGCGCCTTGTCTTCGGTACTCACTTGCCCATTATGAACGCCGCCATCACCGTCTCCGTGCAGTCAGCAAGCGCTGCAGCACGATGAACACGAGAAGCAGCGAGCCGATTACGATCTTCGTCCACCACGAACTCAGGGTGCCCTCGAAGCTGATGATGGTCTGGATGATACCGAGCAGCAGCACGCCGAGCAGCGAGCCGAGCACGAAGCCGTATCCGCCGGTCAGCAGGGTTCCGCCGATGACGACGGCCGCGATGGCGTCGAGTTCCATGCCCACCGCCGTGAGGCTGTAGCCCGAGAGCGTGTAGAAGGTGAACAGAACGCCCGCGATGCCCGAGCAGAAGCCGCTGATCACGTAGACCAGCACCTTGGTGCGCCCGACCGGCAGGCCCATGAGCATCGCCGAGTGCTCGCCGCCGCCGATCGCGTAGACGGTACGGCCGAGGCGCGAGTAGTGCAGCACGACGAAGGCGGCCACGACCACGAGCGCCGCGATGATGACGCTCGGCGAAATCGACAGCCCAGGGCCCAGCGGGATTCGGGTCTGCGCCATCGCCGTGAACCACGGGTCGGTGATCGAGATGGAGTCGAGGCTGATCACGTAGCACAAGCCCCTGGCGAGGAACATCGCCGCGAGCGTCGCGATGAAGGGTTGGATCTCGAAGTAGTGGATGACGAGGCCGACGAGCAGTCCGAGCGTGGAGGTCACGACGAGCACGACGAGGATGACGGCGAAAGGCGGCCAGCCCGACCGGGCGAGGGATGCCGCGATCATTGTCGACAGCGCGACGACGGAGCCGACCGACAGGTCGATTCCGCCGGTGAGGATGACGAAGGTCATGCCGACGGCGAGCACGATCAGGAAGGCGTTGTCGACGAAGAGGTTGAGCACGACCTGGCCGGAGGCGAAGCCGCGGTACCGGCTCGCGCCGACGCCGAACATGACCACGAGGAGCACGAGCGTCACGAGCACGGAGGTGTACTTGGACCGCAGCGCACTCGAGGCGGCGCCGAGCACGGAGCCGCGGGGCAGCGTTGTCTGGGTGGTCATGATGCGAGGGCTCCCGCCTTGGTCGGTGCGGCGGTGGCGCCTGGTCTCTTGACGCGCAGCTTCGCCTGCAGCGCCGGGGATTGCAGCAGGCACACGGCGATGACGACGAGCGCCTTGAACACGAGGGTGATCTCCGGGGCGATTCCGATCGTGTAGACGGTGGTGGTGAGGGTCTGGATGATGAAGGCGCCGATGAGGGTTCCCGTGAGCGAGTAGCGGCCGCCCGCGAGCGAGGTGCCGCCGATGACGACCGCCAGGATGGCATCCATCTCGATCCACAGGCCCGCGCTGTTGGCGTCGGCCGCGGTCACATTGGAGCTGATCATGAGCCCGGCGACCGCCGCGCACAGCCCGCTGAAGACGTAGACGGCCCAGACGATGCCTCGGGAACGCACGCCCGCGAGCCGGCTCGCGACCGGGTTGATTCCGACCGACTCGATGAGCAGCCCGAGCGCGGTCTTGCGGGTGAGCAGCGCGGCCACGGCGAACATGACGGCGGCGATCACGATGGAGGCGGGCAGGCCGAACCAGTAGCCGGCGCCGATCACCTTGTATGGCGCGCTGCTGACCGTGATGATCTGGCCCTCGGTGATGAGCGCGGCGATGCCACGGCCCGCGGTCATGAGAATGAGCGTGGCGATGATCGGTTGGATGCCGAACACCGCGACGAGAAGTCCGTTCCAGGCGCCGAGCACGAGGGCGAAGCCGAGCGCGATGCCGACGGCGTAGAGCACGGTGCTCGGGCTGTCTGGCGAGGGCGAATCGGCGATGATCGTGCAGGCGAGGGCGCCGGAGATCGCGACGACGGCGCCCACCGAGAGGTCGATGCCGCGGGTCGCGATGACGAGCGTCATGCCGAGCGCGACGAGGATCGTCGGCGCACCGTTGCGGAGGATGTCGATGAGACTGCCGAACAGGTGGTCGTTCTGGATGCGGATGGCGAAGAAGCCGGGCGACACCGCGACGTTGAGGATGAGCAGCGCGGCGAGGGTGAGAACCGGCCAGAACAGTCGGGTTCGTGGCAGGTTGCGCAGGGTGTCGGCGTTCACGCGTCTGCTCCGCTCGCGATGAGGCCCATGATCTCGCTGACCGTGACGTCTTCGTTGGGGATATCGGCCACCTTGCGCCTGTCGCGCATGACGGCAATGCGGTGGCTCAGGCGCACGACCTCTTCGAGTTCGGCCGAGATGTAGACCACGGCCATGCCCTCCTCCGCGAGGCTCGCGACGAGCTTCTGGATCTCGGCCTTGGCACCCACGTCGATGCCTCTCGTCGGTTCGTCGAGCACGAGCAGGCGCGGCGCCACAGCGAGCCAGCGGGCGAGCAGCACCTTCTGCTGGTTGCCGCCGCTGAGGTTGCGCACGAGGGCGTCGGGGTTCGCCGGCCGGATGCCGAGCGCCGAAATGTAGCTCAACGCGAGTTCGTCCTGGCGGCGGCGCGAGATGCGGCGAAACCAGCCCCGGTCGGCCTGCAGGGCGAGCACGATGTTGTCACGCACGCTCAGCTCCTCGACGATCCCCTCCTTCTTGCGGTCCTCGGAGGAATAGGCGATGCGGTCGCGCAGCGCGGCGCGCGGTGTGCGGTTGCGCGAGCGCGTGCCGCGAATCGTCACCTCTCCGCTGTCGGCGCGGTCGGCCCCCGTCATGAGGCGCGCGAGCTCGGTGCGCCCAGAGCCGAGCAGTCCGGCGAAGCCGACGACCTCGCCCTCGTGGATGGCGATGTCGGTCGGTTCGATCGAGCCCTTGCGCCCGAGCCCAGAGGCGGAGAAGTAGGGCACAGCCGCGTCGGCGTCGCTGTCGGCGGTCGCGACGCGGGTCTTCGCCTCAAGGCTGT
>JAODAY010000081.1 GCA_025463665.1 Microbacteriaceae bacterium | reverse complement strand
AGCCAGCTCATGGGAATACGCATCAGACCACCATTCCGAACTGCTGGCTGAAGCGGATGTCGCCCTCGACCATGTCTCTCATGTCATTCATGTCATTGCGGAACTGCAGCGTGCGGTCGATGCCCAGCCCGAACGCGAATCCCTGGTACTCGTCGGGGTCGAGCCCCGCCGCGCGCAGCACGTTGCGGTTGACCATGCCGCAGCCGCCCCACTCCACCCAGCGCGCGCCACCCTTGGCGTTCGGCTGCCAGACGTCCATCTCGGCGCTCGGCTCGGTGAACGGAAAGAAGTTCGGGCGCAGGCGGATCTGCGCGCCCTCGCCGAAGGTGGCGCGGGCGAGGTGCTCGAGCGTGCCGCGCAGGTGCGCCATCGTGAGCCCCTTGTCGATGGCGATGCCCTCGATCTGGTGGAACACGGGCGTGTGCGTCGCGTCGAGTTCGTCGGTGCGGAACACGCGACCGGGCGCGACGACGTAGACGGGCACGTCGCGCTCGAGCAGCGTGCGGATCTGCACCGGCGACGTGTGCGTGCGCAGCACGAGGTGCTGGTCGACCGGATCGACGAAGAAGGTGTCTTGCATGGCACGTGCCGGGTGGTCCTCGTCGAAGTTGAGCGCGTCGAAGTTGAACCACTCGTTCTCGAGCTCGGGTCCCTCGGCGACCTCCCACCCCATCGACAGGAAGGTGTCGCTCATGCGCTCCATGAGAAGCGAGATCGGATGCCTCGCGCCGGCCCTGAAGCGGGTGGCGACGGCGGTCACGTCGACTGCTTCGGCCGCGAGCTTGGCGCTCTCCTCGGCGACCGCCAACTCGGCCTCGCGAGCGGCGACCGCCTGGTTCACGGTCGCCCGTGCCTGTCCGACGAGCTTGCCCGCCGCGGCCTTCCGGTCTCCGGGAACGCTGCGCATCAGGGCGTTGAGCCGCGCGAGCGTGGAGGCCTCCCCCGTGTGCGCCGTTCGGGCGAGCTTGAGCCCGCTCACGGTGGTCGTTGCGGCTATCGCCTCGAGGGCCGCGTCGACGGCCCCGGTGACGGCTTCTTCGGTGATCTCGGTGGGTTCTGACACAAGCACCGAGTGTAGCCCGATGAGCGGATGCCACGTTCCGGCACGGCAGCGCTAGTGCGTGGTGCCCGGCGTGGTCTCGTCCGCGTGCCGCACCATGGTGATCGCCTGCGTTCCCTCGGCGCCGGGCGGAAGGAAGGTGCCGGGGGTCAGGGTGCCGAGCTTCGGTCCGCTCTTGCGGGCGATGAAGCGAGCCACCCAGGACAGGGCGAGGTTCATCGCCAGGTAGATGACCAGCACGACGAAGAAGAGCGAGAAGAAGTAGCGGTTGCCGAAGAAGTTCGACAGGTTGTTGACGCCGGTGCGCAGCAGCTCGCTGTAGCCGACGATGTAGGCGAGCGAGGTGTCCTTGAGCAGCACCACGAGCTGGGCGATGATGATCGGCAGCATCTGGCGGAACGCCTGCGGGAACTCGATGAGGAAGCGGGTCGCCACCGGGGTGAGCCCGATAGAGAGCCCTGCCTCACGCTGGCCCTTCGGCAGCGACTGGATGCCGGCGCGCAGGGCCTCGCCGATGATCGCGCCGTTGTAGATCGCCAGTGCGGCGACGCCCGCCCAGTAGGTGCCGGTGCCGAAGACGAGGAGGATGAACAGCATCATCAGCAGCACGGGCATGCCGCGGAAGAATTCGAGAATGACCGCGACCGGAACGCGGATCCACACGGCCCGTGCGGAGCGTCCGAACGAGAAGAGGATGCCGATGATGACGGCGAGCACGGCGGCCACGGCGGCCATGCGCAGTGTGGCCAGAACGCCGTCGCCCAGGGTACGCCAGACGGCGCGGTCGAGGAAGATGTCCCACCGGCTGCCGTCGAGGAGCCCCGGCTGCGAGGCGCCGTTCGCCGTCACGCGGGGAGCCGCGAGGATGAAGAGCAGCCCGACGATGCCGGCGACGATGACCGCGAGACCGATGATGGAGAAAATGATCGAGCGGCGCCGGGCCTTGGGGCCGGGCGCGTCGTAGAGGACTGAGGTGCTCATCGAAGAACCGCCACCTTCTTTTCGATCCGGCCGGCCAGCAGGCCGAGCGGGATCGTGATGATCAGATAGAAGAACGCCACCCCGAGCAGCACCATGATCACGGCGTCTCCGCGATCGTTCGCGACGCGCTTGGCGACGGCGAACAGTTCGGGGACGAAGAAGCCACCGGCGACTGACGTGTTCTTGGTCAGGGCGATGAAGACGTTGATGAGGGGCGGGATGACCATGCGGACGGCCTGCGGCAGCACCACGAGGCTGACCGTCTGGCCGAAGCTCATGCCGATGCTGCGGGCCGCCTCGGCCTGCCCGACAGGGATGCCGTTGATGCCCGATCGAATGGCCTCCGCCACGAACGGGGAGGTGTACATCGTGAGGCCGATGACCGCGAGCGGAAAGTAGCCGGGAGAGATTTCGAGATACGGCAGCACGAACGCGCAGAAGAACAAGATGAGCGTCAGCGGCGTGTTCCGGAGTATCTCGGTGTACGCCGTTGCGAATCCCCGCAAGGATGCCACGGGCGAAATGCGCATCGCCGCGACAAGCACGCCGAGCACAATTGCGCCGATGCTCGACACGATGAGCAGGCTCAGGGTGCTGAGAAAACCGGTCCAGAACAAGCCCAGGTTGTCAACTACAGCGTCCATGCCCACCTCCTTCTCCTCGCGCCGTGGCGCGCATTACTTCAGCGATGTGACCCGCCCGGGTGCGCGAGCGGGTCACATCGTAGGGTTGTTGCTAGTAGCGGTCGACTGCCGGAGGCTCCGGCGTGTCGAGTACGGCGCCCGCGGTTGCCTCCCACGCGTCGGCCCAACGGCCGTCGTCGTAGGCTGCCTCGAGAGTGTCGTTGATGAAGTCGCGGAACGCCTGGTCATACTTGGCGATGCCGATGACGTACGGCTCCTCGGTGAAGGGGTTTCCGACGACCTCGAACTCGCCCTCGTTCTGGGCTGCGAGACCCGCGAGGATCACGTTGTCGGTCGTGACCGCGTCGGCTTCACCCGTGCGCAGCGGCTCGAGGCACTCCGAGTAGGTTCCGGCTTCGATGATGCGCGCCGTCGGGTAGGCCGAGATGTTGGTGAAGGAGGTGGATCCGGTCACGGTGCACACGGTCTTGTCGGCCAGGTCGTCCGGGCCCGAAATGTCGTCGGTGCCGGCGAGAACCAGGAGGTCCTGACCTGCGGTGTAGTACGGACCCGCGAAGTCGATGACTTCCTTGCGCTTGTCGTTGATCGTGTAGGTCGCGACGACGAGGTCGACCTGACCGTTCTGGATGAACGGCTCGCGGTTGGCGGAGACCGTCTCGGTCCACTCGATGCCATCGGCCGGGATACCCAGCTCCGCGGCGATGATCTTGCCGATTTCGACATCGAAGCCCTCGGGGTCACCGGTGCCCTTGAGGCCGAACAGCGGCTGATCGAACTTCGTGCCGATGACGATCTTGCCGGCTTCGTTGAGCTCGGCCATCGTGGTGCCGGCTTCGAACTCGACGGTCGCTTTGACCTCGGGGGCCGCCTCGGGTTCGCTGGAATCGGTGCAGCCGGACAGCGCAAGAACGCTGACGGCGGCGATGGCTGAGATCATCAGACCTTTGTTGAGTCTCATGGTTCCCTCCTCATGTTTGCTGTGTGATGCTCCCCCACTGATTAGTGGGCAAGCGGGTGCTTCTTAGTGGGTAAGAATCTTGGAGAGGAATTCTTTCGCTCTCGGAGTCTGCGGGGTGGTGAAGAAGGCCTCCGGGGTCGCCTCTTCGACGATCTCGCCCTCGGCCATGAACAGCACGCGGTCCGCCGCCTTGCGCGCGAAGCCCATCTCGTGGGTGACGACGACCATGGTCATGCCGTCCTTGGCGAGGCCGACCATGACGTCGAGAACCTCGTTGATCATCTCCGGGTCGAGCGCGCTGGTCGGCTCGTCGAGCAGGATCAGCTTCGGGTCCATGGCGAGCGAGCGAGCGATGGCGACACGCTGCTGCTGTCCACCGGAGAGCTGCGATGGCAGCTTGTTGGCCTGGTTCGCCACGCCGACGCGATCCAGGAGCTCGAGCGCCCGCTTGT
>JAODAY010000027.1 GCA_025463665.1 Microbacteriaceae bacterium | reverse complement strand
TCGGCAACTGGGTCGCCAACGTCGTGCTTCCGCGCGACACCGTGTCGATCACCGCCGTCGAGAAGCCGCGCGCCGCGTTCGCCGAGTTCGCGTCACGCCCGAAGGTCAAGTAGCACCGTTTCGGTCGCGCAGTTCGCTGCGCACCGCTGCGCGGAACGTGTCCCACGGTCCGCGCAGCGCTGTTTGTTGCGGCACTGTCTCCGCGTAGCGCTGTCTCACGTGGTGCCTCTCTTTGGCCGCGCTGATCCGTTTCGCGCAGTAGCGTGTAGTTCAGCCGCCGTCGTCAGGCGGTGACCCCGCCCCCGTAGTCCAATGGCAGAGACAGGCGACTTAAAATCGTTCCAGTGTGGGTTCGAGTCCCACCGGGGGTACCGCTCGCCGCAATTTTTCTGCGCCCCCGCGGATTCAGCGGGCGTCGTTGTCCCGCCGACACGGGTCGTGCCCCCGGCGTGCCCACATGGACGACCCGTCAAGCCTGATCGGGCGCCTTCTCACAGCGCCTGAGGCGTGTTCGAAGAAATCCGCGGAGTTGTCGAGTGTCAGTTCCGTTGTCGCGTGTCCGGGCACTCGCTGCACAGCTGTGACGATCGCACCGAGCGAGGAAGCCATGCTCGCCGCCGTGTGTCGAAGAGCGTGAGGTGTCATTCGGGCGGGGGAGACGCCCCAGAAGCGTCTGTCGCACAAACCTGTTGTATGCTCAGTTCCGTCCTGCAGGCGCGATCGGCTCGAACGTGTCCCCCGCGATTCGGTCCAGCGTCTGGACACGTGAAGCCCCATCCGACTCTCCCCCGACGTCGGGTGGGGTTTTTCTCGTCATTCCGCTGGCGCTGCTGCCCCGCAAACCGACGGGGAGCGGCAGGGAGTGCACGTACCAGTACGGCAGAAGACCCACGCCTCGAGAAGCGCGAGAGCAGGGTCTCGAGAAGCGCGAGAGCAGGGTCTCGAGGAGCGCGAGAGCGGGGTGTCGAGTGAGCCCGACGGTGGGCGGCTGCTCACACCGTCAAGCGCTCGTCCTACGCGGGATCGAGTCTCAGCGCAACCGAGTGCCCAAGGTCAGCGTCGGTGATTAGCGTTCATCTCATGATGCATCTCACCTTCGATGAAAAGAGCCTCCTACTAGGCGACGAAGCCGCTAATCAGGTTGTGGAGTACGCGGCGGCACTGGCTCGAGCTCATAGCGCGGACACCGTGAGATTGACCGCATACGGTGCCGATGGCGACAAGATAGAGGCAACTCTGCTGTTGGACGAGGGCGCTCCCCTCATGATCGAGACGTCGAACACCGATCTCCCCGAACCAGACAACGATGCCACCCTCGGGTACATTCGTGAGCGCATGGCTCAGCTGTCCGTGTCGCCGAATGCAGTGCCGATCCCAGAGGACGATGTCTCAGTCATAGCTGATTTCGAGCACCACTTCGACATGGGTTCCGACGGGCCGCCAACCACATAACGCTTCTCCCTGATGACCCGATGACCCGGCGTCGGCAGGACAAGCCGGGGTGCAGTTGTCGAGAAAGGTCCTTCGCCTTCGATCCACCCTCGCTCGACTGCCACACCCCAGTTCACCGCTGGCCGCTGTCGCGCTACCTATTCCGCAGTCGCGCGTGTTCCCAGGTCGCGAACACAACCCTCCATCGCCCAATGATCGTCTCCGGCCACGATTCAGGGTCCGAGTCGAGTTGAAACTCATCGACGAAACCGTCGACAAGCTCTCGGTAGCCTTCATCGGCAGTAGTCATCACGATTCAGTGTGGGAGCCGCGGCGCCGCCCATGCAAGCCGCCGCCGCTCTGCGCTAGAAGCCCCACTCCAGCTACATGGCCGCTTGGTCTTCGGCGAGGCGACCAAGGATGTGCGCCACCCGGACGTAGAAGGCACGACTGCTCGCAGCGTGTACGAACACCAGCTCCCATACGCCGCTCGACGCACCAGATCCGATGATGCGGGGGTCGGTGAGCCGGCGTGGCGGTGAAGCAGCGCTGGACAGGAACAGGACAAGCATTCCCTGATCCTCGCCGGAAAAGGGATCAGGGCTGAGTTCAGCAAGATAGCTGCTCGCGATCAATTGGGCCCCCGGGTGAAGCGCCGCGGGCCGGTACGGTGCCCATCGAATACCGCACCTGTGCGGCAGTCCCAATCTACTCAGGAGCGAACCCTGGGGCCAGCGATTCGCTATTACCCGTCACCCATCAGCGATTGTCATCGGGGACGTATGTCTGGCCCTGCTCGAGGTGATTCGCCGCGTCGGCATAACTCATTCCACGATCGTGTTCGATGGTCATCGTCGCGTCCCCGGGAGGAGGGGTCGGATCGTGCGCGCGGTCGGAGTGACCGAGCGGGATTCGCTTCCGAACGCATGATGCATCTTTACCTCCATCACTCAAGAAACTAGCTCCCGATGACGGCACGCTATTGGGGGATTGGCGGGGCGGGGTGACCTCGGCTAACCGGCGCATCTCCACCAAGAGCGCCTCGCCGAAACTGCCCGCGGTGTCGAAGCCACCGCGCGAGCTCACACGACTCACGATGCCTGTGGGGATCGAACCGGGTCGTAACGACAGGCGAGTCTTCACCACCGTGCGTTGCTCGCCGCTGTTGTATAGGTTCGAGTCCATCGGGGTGCCGCGAGGCGGCGGAGTGGTGCCCCCGGGTCAGAAGTGGCCCGCGATGGCCGCACCCACCGTTCCGGGCGGCGCCGGCTCGGTGCTCTGACTCAGGCCCGCCGAACTGTTCGAGGCCGCGAGCAACTGGTCGATCCACGCGCGGTTGATGTCGATGTTGCGGCTTCCCTGAAAGCGAAACTCGATCGTCAAGGAGGGGTGGAGCCAGATGGTACTTCGTCCGCCGCCGCCCGTGTCGGCCCCGTGCTTCCAGCTGAACGGAAAACTCTCGCCGCGCCGCAACTTCGACAGAATCACCACCTTGAGATGGGCGAGTTCGCGATCATCGATGACCGCCTCCGTGAAACCTGGACCGACAATCAGCTTTCCCATGAGCACGTCCATTTCGCCACTCGACAACCGCGCAACTGCTCTGATCATAAGTCGCAAAATGACCGCGGCAAAGGAACGTTGCGGGCCATACTGGAGCCCGCTCCGCCCTGAGGATTCGGCACATTGCGCGCGATCATCCGAGTCGCATTTCCAGGGCTGATTTCTCGCAATCCTTGACACGGAACGTCCTCTACAGCACGCTGAACAGGTGTCTGGGTCAGTTGACCCAGTCCGGGCGAGCAGCCGAGGAGTACCCACGTGACCCGCATGTCCGCCGCCGATCGCCGTACGGCCCTCATTGAGGCCGCCTTCCGGGTCATCGCCGTCGAAGGCGTCGCCGGCGCCACCACCCGGGCGATCGTGGCCGAGGCCGAGATGTCACTCGCGAGCTTCCACTACGCCTTCACCTCGCGCGAGGAGATGATGCGCGACCTCATCCAGCACGTCGTCGCCAACCAGGCGGTCGCCGCCTACGAGTCGGCGCGTCTCACCCGCGACCTGCGCACCGCGATCCGCGACGGGCTGCGCGCGTTCTACCAGGTCGTGCTCGACGACCCCATGCACGAAGAGGTCATGCTCGAACTTATGCAGTACGCCTTGCGCAGCCCCGCCCTGTCCTACCTCCCGGCCGAACAGTACGAGCGCTACCGAGCCGGCGCGAGCGTGCTGCTCGACACGGCCGCCGCCGACACCGGCATGGAATGGCTCCTGCCGGTCGACGATGTCGCACGCATCATCGTCACCGTCACTGACGGTCTCACCCTCGCCTGGCTCGCCGACCGGGACTCCGAGGCCGGATGCCGCGTCATCGAGTTCGCCGCGACCTCGATCGCGGCCCTCGCCCAGCCGCTCGACGCCGAGCACCGCGTCGTGCCGCTGCGCAACGACAGGGCCTCCGCCGAGCGGTCGGGGCGCACCCGATGACGTCGACCACCTACGAGGCCTCCGCTCCGTTCTCCGAACCCACCTCCCGTGTCACGGGCGGTTGGATCGCGCTGTTCGCCACCGCCTGGCTCGGAATCTGGATGGCGCAACTGACTCCAGTGCAGTTGCTGCTGCCCACGCAGATCGAACAGGAGTTGCACGCGGCATCCTGGATGGACAACGTCGTCGCGTTCGGCGTGATCTCCGCCATCGCCGGCGTGTGCGCGCTCGTCGCCTTTCCGGTGAGCGGCGCGCTGTCGGACCGCACCCGGTCGCGCTTCGGACGCCGACGCCCGTGGATGCTCGGCGGCATGCTGCTGTTTGCGGCAGCGCTCGTGCTGCTCGGCGTGCAGACCTCGATGGTTGGAATCGGTGTGTTCTGGTCGCTGGCGCTGATCGGTTTCTGCGTGCTGACGGCCGCCATCACGGCGACGATCTCCGACCGCGTGCCCGTCGGCCAGCGGGGCTACGTCTCCGGCTGGGTCTCGGCCCCGCAAGCGGTCGGCACGATCCTCGGGCTGCTGCTCGTGGTGGTTCTCGCCCTGAGCGCCGTGACCGGCTACGTTCTCGTCGCCGTCGCGCTCGTGGTGCTCGTCACCCCGTTCATCCTGCGCACCACCGACGAGGTGCTGCCGACCGCGCCGCCGCCGCTCACCGTGCGCGACCTGCTCGACGGCCTGTGGATCAGCCCGCGGGCCTTTCCCGACTTCGGCTGGACGCTGCTCAGCCACATCCTCGTCAACCTCGGCAACGCCCTCGGCACGACCCTGCTGCTGTACTTCCTCATGTTCGGGCTCGGACGCGGTGCGAGCGCCGAAGACGACCTGCTGCTGCTCACCGGCGTCTACATGGTCTTTTTCATCGCCTCGGCCCTCATCGTCGGCAGGCTCAGCGACAGGGTCGGCAAACGCAAGGTGTTCGTCTACCTCGCGGCCTACCTGCAGGGTCTCGCCTCGCTCACCCTCGCCTTCGTGCCCGACTTCACCGTCGCGATCGTCGC
>JAODAY010000377.1 GCA_025463665.1 Microbacteriaceae bacterium | reverse complement strand
CGGGCGACTGAACCTGTCGGTTTCCTGAGAAAGCTCCGCCACCCTCCGTTGCTGTGTAGACCCGCCCAGTCGAGGGACTATTGACGCACCCGACGAGGGCGCGCCACGTCAGCGGATCGGGCTCTCCCTCGACGACGGCGATACTCACCGCCCAGTGAGGTATCCCATAGAGGTAGTTGACTGTGCCGTCGATGGGATCGACGACCCAGGTCAGGCCGCTCGTGCCCTTCTCCGCACCGCTCTCCTCGCCGTAGAAGCCGTCGGCGGGCCGGGCGGCGGCGAGCATGGAACGGATGAGCTGCTCTGTCTCGCGGTCGGCGAGCGTGACGATATCGACGGGCGACGACTTGTGGTCCGCGACCTCGACGCCCTCGGTGCGACGGCGCAGCGCAAGCTCCCCGGCGGCGATCGCCGTGGAACGGGCAATCTCGAGCAGTTGCGTATGCGGCATACCTCGAGGCTATCGGCCGTGCGCTGACACGAAAAAGCCCCGACCGTGTGGTCGGGGCTTTGTCTGTGGCGAGTGAGGGATTCGAACCCCCGAATGCTACGCAGTCTGATTTACAGTCAGATCCCTTTGGCCGCTTGGGTAACTCGCCGTGGCGCATCCGTCCACATGTGATCATCTGACCGGAGGCGCTGAATAAGAATAGCGTGCCTTTCCCCAGCGCCAAATCCACTTCGGAGTTCGCGGCGCGCTGGGCCGGAATCCACCGATGGCGACGGACGGGCATGCCGCGATCTAGCATGGGGGTATGGCAGACCCTACATTCGACATCGTCAGCAAGGTCGACAAGATGGAGGCGGAGAACGCCGTCAACCAGGCTCAGAAGGAAATAGCCCAGCGCTACGATTTCAAGGGCGTCGGTGCATCCATCGATTGGAGCGGCGAGAAGCTGCTGCTCAAGGCGAGCGCCGAAGACCGCGTCAAGGCGGTTCTCGAAGTTCTCGAGGCGAAGTTCATCAAGCGCGGCATCGGCCTGCGCAGCCTCGACACCGGCGAGCCGTACGCGAGCGGCAAGGAATACCGCATCGAGGTGTCGCTCAAGAACGGCATCTCGTCGGATGACGCGAAGAAGGTCAGCAAGATCATCCGCGACGAGGCCCCCAAGGGCGTGAAGTCGCAGATCCAGGGGGACGAGCTGCGTGTGACGTCGAAGAGCCGAGACGACCTGCAGGCCGTCATGGCTCTGCTCAAGGGCAAGGATCTCGACTTCGCCATCCAGTTCGTCAACTTCCGCTAGGTCACCCCGAACGGGTGTCTGAGGTGGCTCCTCCCCGTCGATAGACTTTCAGCAAATGGACGCAAGCTCGTGGTTACCCGGCGCAATTTTCGCGGGCGGTGTAATCGACTTCGTCATCCGTTTGCTGGCCCTGATCTACGTGCCGCGAAACCGTCGGCCGCAGACGGCGATGGCGTGGCTGCTGGTCATCTTCCTCCTCCCGTCCTACATTGGCGTGCCCCTGTTCGTGCTTCTGGGCAGTCGGCGCCTGCCCAAGAACCGGCGCGACAAGCAGTCCGAGATCAGCGCCTTCATCCGGGAGTCGACGGTGGGCGTGGATGAGGAGATCCACGATCACCCGACGCTCGACCCTCTTGTCGCCCTCAACCGTAACCTCGGGGCGATGCCGCTCGCCGGCGGAAACAGCGCGACGCTGCTCAACGACTACGACGCCACGCTCGAGGCGATGACCGCAGAGATCAACGGCGCGAAGCAGTGGGTGCACGTCGAGTTCTACATTTTGTCGTTCGACGCGACCACCGCGCCCTTCTTCGACGCCCTCGAGGCCGCCGTCAAGCGTGGGGTGACGGTTCGGGTGCTTCTCGACCACGTCGCCGGGCTGCGGGCGACGGGATACCGGCGCACGCTGCGCCGGCTTCGGAAGGCCGGCGTGCTCTGGTCGCTCATGCTGCCCGTGCAGCCGCTGCGCGGAAAGTGGCAACGCCCCGACCTGCGAAACCACCGCAAGATTCTCGTGGTCGACGGCGCGGTCGCTTTCACCGGATCACAGAACGTCATCGACTCGAGCTACAACAAGCGCGGCAACGTGCGTCGCGGGCTGCATTGGAAAGACCTCATGGTGCGCTTCGAGGGCCCCATCGTCGCGGGCATCAACGCCCTGTTCATCACGGACTGGTACTCGGAGACGGACGAGTTCCTCAGTCGCGAGGCCGACGTGCTCCCCAAGCCCCGCCCCTACGCCGCCACGACGCTCGACGCGCAGGTCGTGCCGAGCGGACCCGGCTTTCAGGGCGAGAACAACCTGCGCATGTTCAACTCGCTGATCTACATGGCGCAGGAGCGCCTGATGATCGCGAGCCCCTACTTCGTGCCAGACGAATCGATGCTCTACGCCATCACGACCGCGGCCCAGAGCGGCATCGACGTGCAGCTCTTTGTCTCAGAGATCGGCGACCAGCCGCTCGTCTACCACGCGCAGCGCAGCTACTACGAGCAGCTGCTGAGCGCTGGCGTGCGCATCTGGCTGTACAAGGCGCCGACCGTGCTGCACTCGAAGTTCTTCACGATCGACGACGAGGTGGCGGTGATCGGGTCGAGCAACATGGACATGCGCTCGTTCAGCCTCAACCTCGAGATCTCCGTGATGGT
>JAODAY010000352.1 GCA_025463665.1 Microbacteriaceae bacterium | reverse complement strand
CCGCGTGGCCCATAGACGGAACACCGTCCAGCTCACCTGGCGCCTTTACCAGCTGGGTGAACGCCATCGGCTACCCGGCGCTCAGCCTGCCACGCTCTCCACATCCCGACGGACGGCCCATCGCGGTGCAACTGGTCGCCCGCCCTGGAGCTGAACAGACACTTTTCGACGTCGCTGGACTCTTGGCGGAAACTCCCGCGCCAACAGACTGATGAAAGCCGCGTTTAGTCTCAAGCGATCCAGCCAGCAGTCAAGCAGGAACTGAACATGCCAAGAGCACCCCGTCCACCCTCGAATCATTCAGTCGAACAAGCTGCGGCAACTGTTTTCGAGGTGCGTGAGACTTAAGCTCATCCCCTGTACGAGTCGTGGGTGGCCGCCCTCGGACGCTCCGTGCCCGCGGAAAAGTACGAGGAGTTCACTCCTGCGCTACGCCGCACCTACGCCGAGTCGTTGGCCTGCACCGGATGCGGGCAGCCTGCATGTTTCATCCGTCGGGCGCGCAACGGCCGGGCTGCGTGTTTCGGCGCCCGGCCCCACCTCGACGGCCGCACACGGAACGGCCAGTGGAAACGGGCCAACCAGTTGCTCCCTCGTCGGGTACGAGCGACCCCCGCCATACCGGGAAAAAGAACGGAACCGGTAGTCTTTCCAATCGGCGCATGGGGCTGGACTCGCTGCTACGCCGCCTTATACGCGACCCTGAGTTCCGGTATTCAAAGGCGACTCTCGTTCCCGAATTCGCCGCGGACGACCGTGGCGATGCGAGGGTCGTCTTCGACGACGAGGACCTTCACGCGGGGCCGGCTTGTCGCTGGACGTCGTCGAGGCTCGACACCGACAGTGGGGCAGAGACGGAGGGGTGTGGTGCGGTTGTGCGGGAGGGCCGGTAGACAATGCGTGAGTGGTAGAGGAACCTCAGCACGATCCCGGTTGCGATGAGTGCCGCTTGCACAAGAAGACTCGGCACGGGGAGCGCTTCGACGATCACCCAAAGGAGGACGGTGCGGGCGGCGGTCTCGATCCCGTTGAAGGCGACCGATTGCGCGAACCTCGTCCACACGTTGCGCCCGCCGGCGCGGAGGTCCTGGAATACGAGAAGTTCCAGTAGCAGGAAGTTGCCGACGATCGTGATCGTCGCGGCGACGATCGCCGCCACCAGGTACCAGACACCGAGGGCTTGGAGCGTGCCCATGATGGCGAGGTTGGCCAAGGCACCGACGGCGCCGACGGCGGCGAACCCGGAGAGGCGTCCGAAGCGCAGCGCACCGAGCTGCGTCACGAATCGGAGCCCCTGTCGCAGGTCGGCTTTCGAGTCTCCGGCGACGCGCTTGCCGAAGACGAAGGGTTCTTCGACGACGGTGAGCGAGTTGCGAGCGAGGATCTCGAGCAGGATCTTGAACCCCCGCGGCCGGAGAGAATCGATGTCGACCGCGGATCGTCTGACCGCGAAGAAGCCCGTCATCGGATCGGTGACATTTCGCAACTTCACGGGGAATATGGCGCGGGTGAGGGCGGTCGTGCCGCATGACACGATCCGTCGAAGCGGGTTGTCGAGCCCGAGCGATGAGCCGCCGTCGAGATGCCGGGAGGCGACGACGATGTCAGCGTACTGCCCGACACCCGAGGCGAGGAGCGCGGGGATCAGCTCCGGTGGATGCTGCAAATCGCCGTCCATCACGATGCACCATTCGCTCGTGCTCGCCGCGAGGCCCTCGAGCACTGCGCCGGAGAGCCCGCCGACGGCATCGTCGCGGTGAATCAGCTGCATGGGAACAGCGGAGGCCGCCGCCTCGCGGCGGATCACGCCTGGGGTGTCGTCGGTCGAGTCGTCGACAAAGACAATCTGCGCGTTATATCCCGTCGTGGCGGCGCCGATGCGGCGGACGAGCTCCGCGACGTTGTGGTCCTCATTGAATGTCGGGATGACTATGGTGACGTCCATGCGCGCCTCGTCCGCTTTGGGTGGTGTGGGTTCTCCACTCTCCTCACGGTGCTGTAAGAATCCCCTAAGAAGGGGCCCGGTTTTCTTAGAGAGTCCTGTGATGGCGCCGCCGACGCTTAAGCTATGGGCACAGACATCCGACCAGGCATCCGATTCGCGAAGGCGGCGGGCCCTGCCGCGCTCGTCATAGCCGTGGTGATCGCGGTCGGCTTCGCACTCGTGTCAGCGTCGGACTGGACTTCTGCCGAGATGGGCTTCCTCCGCTCGGTGAGCCTCCTCCACGATCCGACGCTCGACTGGTTCGCACTCGGAGTCAACAGGCTGTTCGGGCCGTCGATCGCGAGCCTGATCATCCTGCTCGGCGTGATCACCGTCGCGGGTGTGACACGACGCCTGTCCTCCGCGGCCTACTTCTTCATGATCGTCGCCGTGCCATGGCTCGGGAACGAGGTGGTCAAGATGATCGTTCACCGCCCACGGCCCGACATCCCCTCTCTCGCCCACCCCCTCATCTTCGAACCCGGTGGGCTCGGATACCCGAGCGGGCACACGACCTTCGCCACCTGCCTGATGATCGGCGTTCTCCTCGTCAAGCGTGGCAGCAGGTGGCGCCCGGCACTCGTCGCGGCGGCCGCGGTCGTCTCGCTAGCTACGGCCGCATCGCGCGTCTACCTCGGCGTGCACTATCCGACCGACGTCACCGCCTCTATCGTCTACTCGATCGCGGCCGTCGCTGTGGTGAATGCGCTATGGAATCTACTCTCGGTGCCACACTTGAGCAGGCGTCTGCCCGTCGCCGACGAGCTACCCAACCGAGGAGTGCCGGATGCCCGCTGATACCACGGTGCGTCCCCGGCTCCTCCTTGTCGAAGATGACCCGCAGCTCGGACCCATGGTCGCGCAGGTCCTGGCGGAGGTGTACGACGTCACCTTGATCGACGACGGGGCCGAGGGCCTCGCCGCGGGCGTCAGCAGTGAGTATGAAGTCATGGTCATCGACCGGCGGCTTCCGTCGCTCGATGGACTCTCCGTCGTCGACGGGTTGCGCCGGAAACTGGTGACCACCCCGATCCTGCTTCTGACCGCACTCGGTACGGTTCGCGACAGGGTCGACGGGCTCGATACCGGCGCGAACGACTACCTCGTCAAGCCGTTCGAGTTCGACGAGCTGTTCGCCCGCTTGCGCGCCATCCGCCGCGTCTTCACGGGGGAGGGCAGGTCCCTAATCGTCGGTGGGTGGGCGTACTACCCCGACAGCCGCACCATCTACTCGCCGTACGATGGCCGCATCTTGCTGACGGTGAAGGAGAACGAACTTTTGAGGCTGCTCGCCGAGGCGCCGCAGCGCACCTTCTCACGCCAGCAGATCCTCGCCGCGGTGTTCAGCGCCGACGACACAGCCGGAACCGTCGACACCTACGTTCACTACCTCCGTCGCAAGAC
>JAODAY010000348.1 GCA_025463665.1 Microbacteriaceae bacterium | reverse complement strand
AGCCGGCCGAGGCCAAGCTCCCGCAGCTGAGCGAGGGGCAGACCCTCGCACTCGTCGAGCTCGAGGCGAAGGGCCACGAGACCAGCGCCCCGCCGCGCTACACCGAGGCGAGCCTCGTCAAGACCCTCGAAGAGCTCGGCATTGGCCGACCCTCCACCTACGCCGCGATCATCTCGACGATCGTCGATCGCGGCTACGTCACCCCCCGCGGCCAGGCGCTCGTGCCTAACTGGATCGCGTTCTCCGTCGTGCGCCTGCTCGAGGAGTACTTCAGCGACCTCGTGCAGTACGACTTCACCGCCGGCATGGAGAGCGACCTGGACCTCATCGCGGGCGGCGAGGCCGACCGTGTCGAGTGGCTCAGCGGGTTCTACTTCGGCAACGACACCCACCGCGGGCTGCGCACGGTCATCGACAACCTCGGCGAGATAGACGCGCGCGAGATCAACTCGGTGAGAATCGCCGACGGCGTGACCCTCCGCATCGGCAAGTACGGCCCCTACCTCGAGGCGCCGGGCGACGACCCGGAGACCCCGCGTCGAGTCAACATCCCCGCCGAACTCGCGCCCGATGAACTCACCGCCGCCAAGGCGCGAGAACTCATCGACGCGCCCGTCGTCGGGGACCGCGTCATCGGCGTGAACCCGGAGAGCGGCAAGCTGGTTGTGGCGAAAGACGGCCGGTTCGGTCCATACGTCACTGAGGTCGACCCCGAGCCCGAGGTCGACGAGGCTGCGGTCGCTGCCGCCCAGGCAGAGGCGGATGCCGCTGCGGCGGTTGTCGCGGCATCCGAGGTCGTCGATCCCGCAACGGGCGAGGTCATCGCTGCGAAGCCCAAGCGCAAGCCGGCGGCGAAGAAGGTCACGGCGGTCAAGCAGCGCACCGCCTCGATTTTCAAGTCGATGGACCTCGCGAGCGTCGACCTCGACACCGCCCTGCGCCTGCTCGACCTGCCGCGCGTGGTGGGAACGGACCCGGAGACGGGCGCCGAGATCACGGCGCAGAACGGCAAGTTCGGCCCGTACCTCAAGAAGGGCACCGACACGCGCTCGCTCACGAGCGAGGACCAGATCTTCGAGGTCGACCTCCCGGGCGCCCTCGAGCTGTACGCCCAGCCGAAGTACGGCGGACGTGCTGCATCCAGCGCGCTCAAGGACTTCGAGCAACCTGACCCGGTGAGCGAGAAGGCCATCAAGATCAAGGACGGCCGTTTCGGCGCCTACGTGACGGACGGCACGACCAACGCCACCATTCCACGCGGCGAGACAGTCGAAGAAGTCGACTACGAACGCGCCGTGCAGTTGCTGGCAGACAAGCGCGCGAAGGGTCCGGTTGTCAAGAAGAAGGCGGCCCCGAAGAAGCCCGCCGCCAAGACGACCGCCGCCAAGACGACCGCCGCCAAGAAGACGGCCGTGAAGAAGCCGACGGCGCCAGCAGCGAAAAAGGCGCTGACCCCCGCGGACGCGGCCAAGGCGGAGGCGACCAAGGCGAAGGCCGCGGCCACCCGCGCCAAGACGGCGGCAGCGAAGAAGGGGGCGGCGGAGGCCGCTGCCGTCACCGAGTCGCAGTAGTGACCGGCCTCTTCATCACCTTCGAGGGCGGCGACGGATCGGGTAAGACCACTCAGTCGCGCCTGCTCACCGAATGGCTCACGCAGGCGGGCCACACCGTCGTGCACTCGCGCGAGCCAGGCGGCACCGACCTCGGAGTGGAGCTGCGCGAGATCATCCTCCATCGCCGGGGCTACATCGCCCCGTGCGCGGAGGCCCTGCTCTACGCGGCCGACCGCGCGCACAACATCGCCACCAGGGTGCGCCCCGCACTCGAGCGGGGCGACATCGTCATACAGGACCGCTACCTCGACTCCTCCGTCGCCTACCAGGGCGCCGGCCGGGTGCTCGACTCGGCCGAGGTGCGCGAGTTGTCGCTGTGGGCGGCCGAGGGGCTCATGCCCGACCTCACCGTGCTGCTCGACCTCTCGGCAGAGGACGGCCGGGAACGGCTCGAGAGTTCGCGCGACACCTACGACAGGCTCGAGGCGGAGAAAAGCGACTTCCACGAGCGCGTACGCGACTCGTTCCTGGGTCTCGCCGAAGCGGAACCGCGCCGCTTCCTCGTGCTCGCGGCGACGGAGCCCATCGACGCGCTCGCCACGGCGATTCAGACGCGCGTCGCAGAGCTGTTGAACCGCTAGTGGCGGCATCCCCCGAACACCGCAGGCAGCCCGCCGACTCGAAGTCCACCGCGTAGGCTTACCGGCATGTCTGTGTGGGACGAACTAACGGGCCAGGACGAGGCCATCTCGATCTTCCGGGCAGCCGCCGCATCGTCTGCGGCCGGCGGCAGCGGCGACTCCTCGATGACCCACGCCTGGCTCATCACCGGTCCGCCGGGCTCTGGTCGGTCGAATCTCGCCTACGCGTTCGCCACCGCGCTGCTCAGCAACGGCAACGTCGACGGCGACGAGTCGGTGCGCCGGCAGGTCGACGCGCGCAGCCACCCCGACCTCGGCGTGCTCAGCACGGACCTCGTCATCATCACCGTCGCCCAGGTGCGCGCCCTCGTCGCCACGAGCTACTACTCGCCCTCGGTCGGCCGCTATCGCGTGATCGTCGTCGAAGACGCCGATCGCATGGCCGAGCGAAGCTCCAACGCACTGCTCAAGGCCCTCGAAGAGCCGCCGCCGCGCACCGTGTGGATCCTGTGCGCCCCGAGCGAGGCGGACCTGTTGCCGACGATCCGGTCGCGCGTGCGTTCCGTGCGCCTGCGCGTGCCGTCGGTCGATGACGTCGCCTCGCTCATCGCCCGGCGCGACAACGTCGACGTCGCGAGCGCCACGCGCGCGGCCCGGGAGGCGCAGAGCCACATCGGCATGGCGCACCGACTCGCGACCAACGCCGAGGCGCGGGAACGTCGCGAGCGCACGCTCGAGATCGCCCTCGGCGTTCGTTCCGTCTCCGGAGCCATGCTCGCGGCGACGCAACTGCTCACCCTCGCGGGCGCCGACGCGAGCGCCCTCACCGAGGAGCGCGACGCCGAAGAGCGCGCGAGCGCCCTCCGCTCCCTCGGCATCGAGCCGGGTGGCACGATCCCTCCCGCGCTCCGCGCACAGCTCAAGAACCTCGAAGAAGACCAGAAGCGCCGGGAGAAGCGCAGCCTGCGCGACGGGATCGACCGCATCATGGTCGACCTGCTGTCGCTCTACCGGGACATCCTGCTGCTGCAGCTCGGGGTCGAGACCGAGCTCATCAACCTCAGCATCTACGGCAAGCTCGTCGCGGCGAGCGAACAGTCGACGGCGCAGCAGACCCTCGCCACCATGGATGCAATCGCCACCGCCCGCAAGCGCATCGAGAGCAACGTCACGCCGGCGCTCGCCCTCGAGGCGATGCTCATCTCCGCGCGGCGTTCGGTGTCGGCGTGAGGCGAGGGCGGCTCGCGCGGATCGCCGCGGCATCCGTCATTGCGGTCGTTGCCTTGAGCGGATGCAGCGGGGGAGTGCCGCCCGCCAGCACTGCCTCGACCCCGGCGCCCGCCGACGTGTCGGCGGAGCTCGAGCAGTTCTACAGCCAGGTGCTCACGTGGTCCGACTGCGAAGACGAGCTGCAGTGCACAACCGCGACCGTGCCGCTCGACTGGAACGACCCCGCCCGCGAGTCAATCGAGCTCGCCCTCATTCGTCAGACCACTCGCAAGAACCCTGCGCTCGGCTCCGTGCTCGTGAACCCGGGCGGTCCTGGCGGCTCGGGCTACGACTTCATCGCCGACAGCCTCGACTATGCAGTATCTGAACGGCTGCAGGAGAACTACGACATAGTCGGCTTCGATCCCCGCGGCGTCAACGAGTCGTCCGCCATCTCGTGTCACGACGACCCGGCCGAGCTCGACGCCTTCATCTACGACATACCGCCGGGGGAGACCGGCAGTGACGAGTGGCTTGCGAACGCCATGCAGACCAATGCCGCCTTCGGGCAGCAGTGCCTCGAGCACAGCGGCGATCTGCTCGGGTTCGTCGACACGGTGAGCGCCGCGCGCGACCTCGACCTGCTGCGCGGCATCCTCGGCGACGAGAAGCTGAACTACCTTGGTTTCTCCTATGGAACCCTGCTCGGTGCGACGTTCGCGGAGCTCTACCCCGATAGGACCGGCAAGCTCGTGCTCGACGGCGCCCTGGACCCGACTTCGACGAGCTTCGACGTGTCGCTCACCCAGGCGGAGGGCTTCGAGAGCGCGCTGCGCGCCTTTCTCGACGACTGCCTCGGCACCGACGACTGCCCATTCAGGGGCACGGTCGATGCGGCGATGGTTAAGATCCGCGCTCTGCTCGACCGGCTCGACGCGAGCCCTGTCCGCAGCGAAGACGGGCGGGAGCTCGGCAGCGGCTCCATGACGAGCGCCATCGTGCTTCCGCTCTACAGCGAGGAGAACTGGCCGTACCTTCGCCAGCTGTTCGCCTCGGTGATGAAGGGCGACGCCACCGTCGCGTTCACCCTCGCCGACAGCTACAACGGCCGCAACCCCGACGGCAGTTATCTCGACAACTCTCTAGAGTCACGGCTCGCGATCAACTGTCTCGACTACGCGTCGCAGGCAGACCCGGCAGTCATGCGGGCACAGGCCGCGGAACTCGAGCGGCTCGCCCCCGTGCTCGGCAAACAACTCACCTATGGTGACGTCGGATGCCTCGGCTGGCCGGTCGCCGCGGCGGACCCGCGCCCCGTCATCGACGCGTCCGGCTCGGCCGGCATCCTCGTCGTGGGAACGACAAACGATCCGGCCACGCCCTACTCTTGGGCGGTGAACCTGGCCGATCAGCTGGAGAACGGCCACCTGCTCACCTTCGAGGGGGAGGGGCACACGGCGTACAACAAGTCGAACGACTGCCTCACCGGCGCCGTGGACGACTTTTTCATCGACGACGTGGTGCCCGACGCCGACCCGAAGTGCTGAGCGGTTCATCCGTTGTCGCGTTGTCTCGTGCACCCGACAATGTCAGGGTGACGGCGAAGGGCAAATGATCGGCTAAGCTTTCTTCCTGTGCCTTGGAGTGATTCAGGTCACGCCGCCTTAGCTCAGTTGGTAGAGCATCTCACTCGTAATGAGAAGGTCGTCAGTTCGATTCTGACAGGCGGCTCCATGAAGTAAGTTAGCGATCGCCGCGGGGAACGTAGTCGGCGGGCCGCGGCGATTCGTCGTGCCGTTTCCTCTAGGGCATGATGGGTCGCGTACGGGGCCAGAGTCAGGGTCGACGTAGTTCGGGGGAATCATGGTCCATGCCATCGGGGATCGAGGGACGATTGCGGGGGGCGCCACCGCATCGGGCGTCGTGAAGCCTTCCCCCGTCAGCGGGGTGTTCCTCGCCCGCGCAATCCGTGCGTTGATGATCGTCACCGTGGTCGCGAACCTGGTGTACCTGGGCGCGCTCCTGTTACCCGGCGTCCCGGCGACCACGCTCATCAATATCTGGCTGTCGCAGGCCGCCCAGTGGATACCGGCCGCAGTCTTCTGGCTTGTCGCGGCGCGAACGCGCTTCGCGCGGTGGGAGGTAATACTCGCCGCGGCAGGCGTGACCTTCAACGCCGCGGGCGACACCTTCTACGCCCTGGCAATGGACTCGACCGGCAACCTCCCATCCCCGTCGCTCGCCGACCTCGGCTACCTTCTCTACTACCCCTTCACGATGGCTGCCCTCATTGTGCTGGTGCGGCGCCAGTCGCGAAAGTCGACCGACTCCGTGGTCTTCGACGGGGCCTTGGCTGTGCTCGGTACGTCTGCCGTGCTCGCCGTAATCCTCGGCCCGGTATTCGTGGATGCGACAAGTGGCGCGGCCCCCCTCGACGCCATGATTTCGTCCCTGTATCCACTCTTCGACCTTCTCCTCGTCGCCACAGTCGTGGGTATTTCCGCCTCACCTGTCCTACGGATGGGGCCCCGCTGGCGGCTCCTCGTCCTCGGGCTGGTTCTCGTGACGGGCGCAGACATCGCCTATGCCCTCCTCACCCATCTCGGCAGTTACATCGTCGGCACTCCGCTCGACGCCGCGTGGACCGTCGGCATCGCCTTGAGCGCACTGTGGGTGGACGGCGTCGACCGTTCTCGATCCGGTACACTGGCCGCTGCCTCGAGGAATCGCGCGTTGCCGGTCCCCGCCTTGTCGGTTCTCGCCGGCCTCGGAGTTCTCCTCATCGCTACCCAGACGCCAGTGCCCACCGTCGCGCTAATCCTGGCGGCGGTCACCGTTGCGCTCTCCGCCTTGGCGGTCATGTTCCGACAAGCCGCGCTCGCTCGCTTGCTCGAGGGGCAGGAACGGGTCGTCGAGCGACTGACGGAGCTCGACAAGTCGAAGAGCGACATGATCGGGACGGTGAGCCATGAGATGCGAACGCCGCTGTCCTCCATTTTGGGTTTCCTGGAACTCGTGTTGGACGACGAGGGAGAGCCCTTGCCGGCGGCCGCAAAAGACATGCTGCGAGTCGCTGACCGCAATGCCCGTCGCCTTCACAACCTGATTGGCAACATGCTCATGCTGCCCGGCCTCGAGTCAGGAAGTGTGGCGCCAGCCACCGCACCGACCGACATCGGACGGGTGCTCCGCCAGTCGATGGATTCTCTGCGCCCCTTCGCGGACTCGCGCAACGTGAAGCTCACGCTGGTCTGCGACGACGCGGTGATCGTCGAAGGCGATGAGTTCCAACTCGAACGGGTCTTCACCAATGTGGCTGAGAACGCGGTGAAGTTCACCCCGGCGGCCGGGAGCGTCCACATCGAGGTGGCCTCGGGCATCGCGCTGGCCGGTCGGCCCGCCGTGCTGATCACCGTCACCGACACCGGCATGGGTATCCCGGCAGCGGAGGTTCCGAAGCTGTTCGACCGCTTCTTCCGCGCCAGCAACGCAAGGGACCAGGTCGTGCCGGGAACTGGTCTCGGGCTCGCCATCGTGCGCGGAATCGTACAGGCGCATGAGGGAGACATTTCCGTCGCATCCGCTGTCGGGCAAGGAACGACGTTCCGCATCACTCTTCCGCTGCGGCAGAGCGAGGGCACATGAGACCGGCCCTATCGCAGGACTGAGGCGGTCGCCGCTTCGAGGTCTTGCCAGGGCCGCTTGAATTCCGGCCTACGCCTTTCCGAGCCGCCAGCGACCTGCACGAGCATCTCGGCGTGAGCGATGAGGGTTGCGAACGAGTCGAGAACGGGTACACCGGCGATCTCGTCAATGCCGAGTGAGGCGAGCCGCGCGTTGAGCACACCCTCCGCGGGCACGATGATCCCGGCGCCGTCCGCGACAGCGCGGATCGACGCTGCTTCCATCCGGCCGAGGAGTGCGTCGTCGGAGAGGTTGCCCTCGAGGTCGTACTCGGTGATTTCGGGCGACACCGTGACGATCGACGCCACGCGCTTTGTGAGCCCGTGCTG
>JAODAY010000312.1 GCA_025463665.1 Microbacteriaceae bacterium | reverse complement strand
GTCTTGGCCGCGCCGGTTCCGCCCTTGCCTGCCCGGGTGTACTCGGTCGAGAGCCAGATCGAGATGGGCGCGACGCCTCGCTCGAAGTACGGTCCCGCCGGGCTGGCGATGACATAGTAGTTGACCTTCTCGGCCGGCCGAACGCCGAGGAAAGCCTCCTTGGCGAACATGAACGGGCGGAGGTACAGGCTCGCCTCGGCGTCGGAGGGGACCCACGCCGCATCGACGGCGATGATCTCCCTGAGCGAGTCGAGGAAGTACTCGACCGGCAGCTCGGGCATCGCCATGCGCCGGGCTGAGCGCTGCATCCGCTCCGCGTTCGCCTCGGGCCGGAACGACCAGATCGATCCGTCGTCGTGGCGGTACGCCTTGAGGCCCTCGAAGATCTCCTGGCCGTAGTGGAGCACTGCGGCCGCCGGGTCGAGCGCAATGGGGCCGTAGGGCTGCACGCGCGGACGGTGCCAGCCGCCGCGAGCCGACCAGCAGATGTCAACCATGTGGTCGGTGAAGTTGCGACCGAAACCGGGGTTGGCGAGAATCTCCGCGCGCTCCTCGTCGGACTTCGCCGCCGGGTTGAGCTGACGGGTGAACTGCAGTGTGGTGGGAGCGAGAAGATTCTTCATGCCGGTTGGTCCTTTACGTGGCTAATTCGTGGATAGCGCTGCGGTGGCGCTCGTGAGAGACGCCGCTACGGCGTCGCCGATCTCGGCCGTGGTGCGAGTCGTGGTCGCTCGGGCGGCCAGATCGGCAGAAACGGCCGCGGAGACGCGCGCCGCGGCATCCGTGTACCCGAGGTGATCGAGCAGGAGGGACACGGAGAGGATCGCGGCGGTGGGATCGGCCTTCTGCTGGCCTGCGATGTCGGGCGCTGATCCGTGCACAGGCTCGAACATGCTGGGAAAGGTGCCGTCCGGGTTGATGTTGCCGGAGGCGGCCAGTCCGATTCCGCCGCTGATAGCGGCAGCCAGGTCGGTGATGATGTCGCCGAAGAGGTTGTCCGTGACGATGGTGTCAAATCTACTCGGGTTGGTGACCATGAAGATGGTCACGGCGTCGATGTGCAGGTAGTCGACGCTCACCTCGGGGAATTCCCGCGCGACGCGGTCGACCGTGCGCTGCCAGAGCGAGCCCGCGAAGACGAGCACGTTGGTCTTGTGCACCAGGGTGAGCTTCTTCTTGGGCCGCGCATTCGCGACCGCGAACCCGTAGCGCACCAGGCGTTCGACGCCGAAGGCGGTGTTGACCGACACCTCGTTGGCGACCTCGGCGTCGGTTCCGACGCGAATGGCACCGCCGTTACCGACGTACGGCCCCTCGGTGCCCTCCCGCACCACCACGAAGTCGACCTCGCCCGGGTGCGCCAGCGGCGAAGCCACGTTCGGGTAGAGGGCGGTCGGGCGCAGGTTCACGTAGTGGTCGAGCGCGAAGCGCAACTTGAGCAGCAGTCCCCGCTCGATGATGCCGCCCTTCAGGCGCGGGTCGCGCGGGTCGCCGCCGACGGCGCCGAGCAGAATCGCGTCGTGCTTCTTCAACTCGTCGAGGTGCGCATCATCGAGGATGGTGCCTGTCTCGAGGTAGTGACCGGCGCCGAAGGGATACTCGGTCGTGGCGAGCTCGACGTCGGGGGGGAGCACCGCCCGCAGCACCTTGACCGCTTCGGCGATGACTTCCGGACCGATGCCGTCCCCGGGGATGACGGCGAGATTGAGCGCAGTAGGCATGGCTCCAGCGTACCTCTCGCGCTCTACAGCACGGCCGCGCGGTACGCAAGCGACCTGTTTTTTCTTCAGGAACTCACGGATTCGCTATGGTGGGCGACATGAGTATCGGATCTGGAATCGCACTGTTCGTCATTGGCGCCATCCTCGCCTTCGCTGTCAACGTGCAGCTGGACGTGATCAACCTCGACCTTATCGGCTACCTGCTGATGGGCGCCGGCGCGGTCATCTTCATCATCGGCCTCGTGCTGATGGCACGCAAGCGCGAGTCGACCACGACGACCCGCTCGGCCGTCGACCCCGCGAGCGGCGAAGCCGTGCAGCGTCGCACCACCACGAGCAACGACGACCCGCTCGTTTAGGCAGCTTCGCCGCCGACCGCACGAAGCGGTCGGCGGCGCTGCCACTACTACTGCGTGATGTCGATCTCGCGCATGAGGTCGGCGTCGATCGCGACGCGCACCTTCTCGAGCAGACCCTCCGGCGCGGGCGAGTCCACGGTCAGCACGCTGAGTGCGGCCCCGCCGGCCTCCTTGCGCGCGATCTGCATTCCAGCGATGTTGATGGATGCCTCGCCGAATTCCTTGCCGTAGACCGCGACGATGCCGGGCCGGTCGGTGTACACCATCACGACGAGGTGCTCGGGAATCGGCACCTCGACGTCGTAGCCGTTGATCTCGACGATCTTCTGGATCTGCTTGGTTACGGTCAGGGTTCCCGACACGGAGATCTGCGAACCGTCGGCGAGAGCCCCGCGGATGGTGAGCAGGTTGCGGTACTCCTCGCTCTCCGACTCGGTGATGAGGCGCACCTCGACACCGCGCTGCTCGGCGAGGAGCGGCGCGTTGACGTAGCTGACCGACTCGCTGACGATGTTGGAGAAGATGCCCTTGAGCGCGGCGAGCTTAAGCACGCTCACGTCGAACTCGGCGATCTCGCCTCGCACCTCGACATCGACGCTCGTTATCGGGCTCTCGGCCAGGCCAGCAAACACCTGCCCGAGCTTCTCCATGAGCGGAATGCCCGGGCGAACGGTCGTATCGATGACCCCACCGG
>JAODAY010000299.1 GCA_025463665.1 Microbacteriaceae bacterium | reverse complement strand
ACCTCGCCGCGGCGCTGACCTACTACGGAGTGCTCGCGTTGTTCCCCGCACTCCTCGCCATCGTCTCGCTGCTCGGCGTATTCGGCGACGCGCAGGCGACCACCGACTCGATCCTGCGGCTCGCCTCTGGTTTCGTGCCGCAAGACACTCTCGACACCCTCGAGGGGCCGATCGACCGGCTGACACAGAACCCCTCGGCCGGCATCGGCCTCGTCATCGGTATCGTCGGCGCCCTGTGGTCGGCCTCTGGCTTCGTCGGCGCCTTCGCGCGTGCGATGAACCGGATTTACGGCATCGACGAGGGTCGCCCGTTCTGGAAGCTGCGCCCCATGATGCTCATCGTGACGCTGCTCGCCATCATCGTAGCCGTCCTCATCGCGGGCATGCTCGTCGCGAGCGGCCCGATCGCCGAGTCGATCGGTGCGGCCATCGGACTCGGCGACGCCGCCATCACGGTGTGGAACATCGCCAAGTGGCCGGTGATCGTGCTGATCGCCATCGGCCTGATCGCCGTGCTCTACTACGCCGCTCCGAACATCAAGCAGCCCAAGTTCCGGTGGATGAGCATCGGCGCGTTCGTCGCGCTTCTGGTCTGGGTCATCGCCTCCGCCCTCTTCGGGCTCTACATCGCGAACTTCTCGAGTTACAACCAGACCTACGGTTCGATCGGCGGTGTCATCGTCTTCCTGCTGTGGATCTGGATCAGCAACATCGCGCTGCTCTTCGGCGCGGAACTAGACGCCGAGCTGGAACGCGGCCGCCAACTGGTGGCCGGCATCGAGGCGGAGGAGACCCTCAAGCTCCCGCCGCGCGACACCAAGAAGAGCGAGAAGGCGGCGGCCAAGCACGACAAAGACGTCGAGATGGGTCGCGAGTTGCGTGAGAGGGCAGACGACGCGAACGACGACGACGACAAGGGCGACAACGGAGACGGTGGCGGCACGTCCCGCAGGGAGAGGAACCGTTCATGACGCGTTTCGGGTACACCCTCATGACCGAGCAGAGTGGACCGAAGGATCTCGTGCGCTACGCCGTCGCCGCTGAACGCGTCGGTTTCGACTTCGAGGTGTCGAGCGACCATTACTCGCCGTGGCTCACGTCACAGGGTCACGCCTCGTACGCCTGGAGTGTTCTCGGAGCGGTGGCACAGGCGACCGAACGTGTCGACCTCGCGACCTACGTGACGTGCCCGACGATGCGATACCACCCCGCCGTCGTCGCGCAGAAGGCCGCGACTATGCAGTTGCTCTCCGACGGCAGGTTCATGCTCGGCCTTGGTTCGGGTGAGAACCTCAACGAACACATCATCGGCGAGGGCTGGCCACCGATCGCGCAGCGCCAGGACATGCTCGAGGAGGCGGTGCAGATCATCCGTGCCCTGCACACCGGAGAACTTGTCACGTGGCAGGGCGACTACTTCCGCGTCGACTCGGCGCGCGTCTGGGACGTGCCCGACGACGGTGTGCCCATCGGTCTCGCCGTCTCCGGCGAGAAGAGCATCGAGCGCTTCGCCCCGATGGGCGACCACCTCATTGCCGTCGAGCCCGATGCCGACCTCGTGCGCGGCTGGTCAGACGCGCGGGGCCCCGAAGCCGCCTCGTCGCGCACGATCGGCCAGATCCCCATCTCGTGGGACCCCGACGCCGCGGCCGCCGCCGATCGCGCGCACGACCAGTTCCGCTGGTTCGGCGGCGGATGGGCGGTCAACGCCGACCTCCCCACCCCGGCCGGCTTCGCCGGGGCGAGCCAGTTCGTACGGCAAGAAGACGTGTCGTCCTCCATACCCTGCGGCCCCGACCTCGACGCGATAGTCGAGGCCGTGCGCTCGTTCTGGGAAGCCGGCTTCAGCGACATCGCCCTCGTTCAGGTGGGCGACGAAATGCAGCAGGAATTTCTCGATCAGGCGGCTGCTCCGCTCCTGGAGAAGCTGCGCGCCGCCGCCAGCTGAACCGAATTCAATCCGACGTGCATTTCCTACCCGAGGAGAATCATGCAGCGCATCTATTACTCGAGCAGTTCAGTGGTGACGGGAAACGAGATCGCAACGGCGGTGCTCGGGTACGCGCAGGCACTGAGCAGGCACGCGAGGGCCGACGTGGTGCACGTGCCCGTCGTGCTGTCGTCGGGTGAAACGGCCACCGCGTCGCTGCTCATCGGCCCCGTGAGCCAGATGGCGAGCATTCCCGAACAATCGGCGGCGCAGGAGTTACGGGATCCCGCGGTGGTTGCCGACCTCGAACGGCGGTCGCTGGCGCTCGCCGGAGGCGTGCCATCGACGGCGCTGTACGCCGAGTCGCCGTCGTTCGAGGACTACGAGTAGCGCTAAAACGAGTCGCCCTGAAGTAGCCGGGAGACCCGGCGCTGATGTTGGGGCTGTTCCTGGGAACGCGGCGGCTGCTGCTCGTCAGGTTTGTAGGGGCGGCATCCCGGGTGGCGCGATCGCCGGCGTCGTCGCCGACGGCGGACCGGCGCGCGCACTCTCTGTCACTGCGGATGGCGGAGTGGTCGAAGTAGTGATCGACCGGCAGCCGATCACCGCCAAACCCGGCATCACACCGTGCCAATACCTCTCCGGGCCCGACATGGGATTCGAGGACACGGACACGATCGAGGACTACGCGGACTGGTGCATCCGAAGTCAGGACGAAAGGCGACTGACTGACGGAACGGGGTACGCCCGGATGCAGGCGGGCGGCCTGATCACGGCGAAGTCTGCGATCAGCCAGAACGTGAGGGAGGGTGCCGGGAAACGTCCCGCAGAAGCCTCAGAGGTGCTCGAGGCTTGGCACTCGCTGCGCCTTATGACCGAGGCAGAGGTCCGCGTGAACAGGCCTCTTGCCTATGGCACTGACGACTAGCTGATCACACAGGGGTTCCCGGTAGGGCGGACGGGACTCGAACCGAGACAGACGGTGTCGAGACTAGCCGTGCGGCTCTTCGACGATGCGCAGACCGCCAGGGCTGTTGGCGCTGACAGTGAGCGCTTCAAGCCACGCGCGGTTGACCGCGGGGGGTTGCGCGGTCGGGTACTTGAAGTAGAGCGGTATCGACCGGTGCATCCAGATGCAGCTGCGGCCGTCGCCGATGTCGGCCTCGTCCTTCCACGAGAACAAGAAGCCCTCATCACGCCGCAACTTCGCAACGATCACCGCTTGCAGGTGAGCGAGCACCCGATCGTCGAAGTCGATCTCCAGATTGGAATTGCCGTACACGAGTGTTGCCATCGGGCCCCGCCTTTCTACTTGCAGTACTGTGCAGCGCGCAAGTGCGGCGCGGACCTCGTTCGACACTACGCCGTCATCGAGTTCGCTGGTCGATTGTGGCCCGAGGGGTGTTGTGATCAATGAGCCGAACGTATCATGCAGCACGCCGTGAAAGTGCGCCAGTGTCTCGCCCCGCTGTGCAGCCGCGGCCCCACATGTCTACACTGTCCACAAGAGCACCACCCCCCGGCTTCGAGACAGGCGATATCCCCGTGAGCGAACAGAGCATTGCGCCCGCGCGCGAGACCTACCGTCACGGAGACCTGCGCCAGGCCCTGCTGACGGCGGGACTCGACCTGGCGCGCGCCGGCGGCCCCTCCGCCGTGGTGCTGCGCGAGGCGACGCGTCAGGTCGGTGTCTCCCCGAACGCGGCGTACCGCCACTTCCGTGATCGCCGAGCCCTCCTCGCCGCCGTCTCGGACGCTGCCCTCGGTCTCGTTGCCGACACTATGGTCGACGAGCTCACCCAGGCTGCCCCCGCCGAGGATCCGACCGAGAACGCGCGTCGGCGGCTGCGCGCCGTGGGCACGGGCTACCTGCGGTTCGCCCGCGAGCAGCCCGGGCTGTTTCGCACCGCCTTCTTCGTTCCCGACGATCTGGCGAAAGCCACCGAGCCCGCCAAGGCCGGCGCGGCGGGCCTGACCCCGTTTCAGATTCTCGCCGGGGCGCTCGACGACCTGGCCGCCCACGGCGCCCTCCCGGCCGTGCGCCGCGAGGGCGCGGAGCTGCTCGCCTGGAGTGCGGTGCACGGCCTCGGCATGCTCGTCATCGACGGCCCACTACGGGGCCTGACCGACGAGATGATCGAGGGAGCGACCTCGAAGATCCTCGACATGGTGGAACGCGGGATCTAGGGGCGTGGCTCGGCGCCCGGGATTTCGCGCAGCAACTGTCGACCGGTGAAATCGCGAGGTACCCTGAAACGACCCCGAGATGCCCGAGGAGATTGTGAAGCAGCTCAGCGAAATCGACATCCGCGCCAGCATCGTCAATGCAACGCGGGGTGAGATCGACCGGATGCCCCTTCCCGGCCTTCACGAGGTGCTCTGGGAGAGCCGCGAATACCTGGGCTGGCGGGATCCGCAATCGCGCCACCGCGGCTACCTCGTGCACTGGACGGACGGCCGCCCGGTCGGGATCGTGCTTCGAGAATCGGATGCCTCGCTCACGCGCGGCATCTCCGCCATGTGCGCGCTGTGTCGCACGGCCCAACCCGCGCACCAGGTGAGCATGTTCACAGCGCCCCGGGCCGGCGAAGCGGGGCGCAACGGCAACACCATCGGCACCTACATCTGCGCCGATCTGGCCTGCTCGTTGCTCATCCGTATCACGCCGGCAGCGCAGCCGCTGCATCCGGACCCCGCGGAGATCATCGCCGACCGCGCGGAGGGACTGCTGCAGCGGGTGCAGGCGTTCACCGCGGACATTCTGCGCACCGCGTGACGGCCGACCCGACGAGGCTGCTGCTTCTCGCGGACACCCATGTTCCACGGCGCGCGCGGGCGCTCCCCGACCAGGTCTGGGAGGCGGTCGAGGAAGCGGACGTCGTCATCCATGCCGGCGACTGGGTCGAGGCGGCGCTGCTCGACGAGCTCGAGGGTCGCGCCGCCCGCCTCGTCGGGGTGTGGGGAAACAACGACGGCGACGCGCTGCGTTCGCGGCTGCCCGAGGTGGCGAGGGCGACCATCGGCGGAATCCGGTTCGCCGTCGTGCACGAGACCGGCACGGCGCAGGGACGCGAGGCGCGCTGCGACGCGGCGTACCCGGACACCGACGTACTCGTGTTCGGCCACAGCCACATCCCGTGGGACACCATGAGCCCCGCGGGCCTCCGACTGCTCAACCCCGGCTCCCCCACCGACCGGCGCAGGCAGCCCCGGTGCACCATGATGACCGCGGTCGTTCGTGGCGGCACCCTCGCCGAGGTCGAGCTCGTCACCGTCGGTCGCGAGTAGCCCCGGCCACGCGCAGTTCGCAACGGCCCCGTCCACTCCGCCGGGCCCGGTCAAGTCCGTTGCGGGCGCCCTTCTCCGTTCCTAGCCTGAGAGCGCGCTCACTCGGACACACCGAACGATGGGAACACCCAGATGCCCAATCCGCCCCGTTTTCGCACCGGCGAGCCGTGCTGGCTCGACCTCGTGACGTCGAAGCCCGATGCCGCAATCGAGTTCTACGGCGGGCTCTTCGGCTGGACCGTGGAACAGGCCCCACCGGGCGCCGACTATCGCACCTTCGTCAAAGACGGTCGCCGTGTCGCGGGCTTGACCCCTGTCACGGAATTGGCCGGCGACCGGGGCAGGCTCGATGACGGCGGGCTCGACGACGGCGGGCTCGACGACGGCTGGCTCGACGACGGCTGGCTCGTCTACCTCGCGGTGGGCGACGCGGATGCCACGGCCACCGCGATCCGCGAGGCGGGGGGCGAGGTACTGCAGAACAAGGAGCTGCGCGGCCTCGGGCGCATGCTCATCGCACGGGACGCGACCGGGGCAATCGTCGGAGCCTGGCAGTCGGGCGACCACCCCGGCTTCGGCCTCACCCGCGAACCCGGCGCCCCGATGTGGCAGGAGCTGCACGCCGAGCACTATGCCGCAGCGGTCGACTTCTACGAGCGCGCGTTCGACTGGGACACCCGGGTGCTGAGCGACAGCGACGAGCTCAGGTTCACGACGATGGGAGACGGCGCAAACGCCGCGGCCGGCATCATGGACGCCGCGGCGACCCTGCCCGAGATCGAACGTTCCCGCTGGGTGGCGTACTTCGGGGTGGAGAACGCGAATGAGAGCGCGGTGCGCGTGACCGACCTGGGCGGGGCGATGCTCGAGCGCGTCGAGGATACGCCGTACGGCAGGATGGCGCGGGCCTCCGACTCCTCCGGGTTCACCTTCTACATCATGCAGGTGGACTGATGGTCACCTTCTGGGCGACGGTGCGACTGAGCAGCCTGAGCGCCACCGGGATCGAGGTGCCGGACGAGGCGATGACGGCCCTCGACGCCGGAAAACGCGTGCCGGTCGTCGCCACGATTCACGGCCACGGCTTTCGTACGACGGTCGGTCCGTATCGGGGCCACGTCATGCTGCCCGTGAGCGCCGAGGTGCGCGCGAGCGCGGGCATCAGCGCCGGCGAGAAGGTCGAGGTGTCGCTCGTACTGGACGACAAACCGCGTGAGATCGAACTGCCAGACGACCTCTCCTCCGCTCTCGATGCGGATGCCGCGGCGAGGGCCGCGTTCGACGCGCTCTCGTACAGCGGCAAGCGGGCGCACGTGCTCGCGGTCGAGGCCGCGAAGACCCTCGACACTCGCGAGCGGCGGGTGTCGAGGATCATCGAGACGCTGCACGCCGTGTCGGCCTGACATGGCGGCCGCGGCATCCGGCACCGTTGTTCACGAC
>JAODAY010000293.1 GCA_025463665.1 Microbacteriaceae bacterium | reverse complement strand
AGATCATGGCCGAGGGGTCCCCGGCCGAGCTCATCCGCGCTCACTCGAGCCGCGAGGTGCTCGAGGTTCGATTCGGTTCCGACCGCAACGCGATCGTCGCCGGTGAGATCGCCGGTGTCGGCGACCGCATCGAGGTGCTGCCCGACCGCATTCTCATCTACAGCGCCGACGGCGAAGAGGTGCTCTCCCACCTGCTGGGCCTTGGGCTCGACCCGGTGACGAGTCTCGTGCGCCGCTCGAGCCTCGAAGACGTCTTTCTGCGGCTCACGGGAAGGTCGCTCATCGAATGACCTCGCCTGTGGCATCCCGCAATTCACTCGCCATGGCGGGCGGCGCGAGGGCCCGTCGCTACGGATCCTGGTATGTGGCCGAACACCGCCTGCTCGACATGCGCGCCTACGCGCAGACGATCGTCGCCACAAGCATCGGCAACCCCCTGGTCTACCTCTACGCTCTCGGGGTCGGGCTCGCGAGCCTCGTCGACGCCGGAATCGACAACGGTCCGGGAACCCAGGTGAGCTACCTCGCCTTCGTCGCGCCGGCGCTGCTCGCGAGCGCCGCCGTGACGGTCGCGACGGAGGAGTTCACCTATCCCGTGCTCTCGAGCTTCAAGTGGAACCCGATTTACTCGGCCATGAACGCCGCACCGGTGTCTGCGGCGCAGATCGCTAACGGCACCATCATCGCGGTCATCTTCCGCATGGTCGTCACCTGCGTCATCTACTTCGCCGTCATGGTCGCGTTCGGCGCGGTGCCGTCGCCCCTCGGCGCCCTCGGCATCGTCTCGGCGTCGGGCACCGGCGTCGCCGTCGGGGTGCTGATCATGGCGTACACCTCGACGGTCGAAGAAGACAAAGGCCAGATGGCGATCATCATGCGTTTCATCATCACGCCGATGTTCCTGTTCAGCGGCACGTTCTTCCCGCTCGGCCAGCTCCCGCTGTACCTGCAGTGGATCGGCTGGGTGTCGCCGCTCTGGCACGGCACGGAGCTCGGGCGCGTGCTCGCCTACGACCTGGCCGAACCCATCTGGCTCACGGCCATCCACGTCGCCTACCTCGTGCTCCTCGCGATCGGCGGGTGGCGCGCCTCCCAGCTCATCGTGGCGAGGAGGTTGAACAAGTGACGACCACGCCGACCGCCCCCGACGCCGTGCTGGCGACGCGCCCGCGGCATCTCGGGTCGCTCTACGCCGGCAACTCCCGCGCGGTGATGGCCCGCGGCCTGCTCGCGACGAGAAGCTCCAACTACTGGGTCGTGGTGAGCGGCTTCTTCGAGCCGGTGTTCTATCTGCTCTCGATGGGCATCGGGCTGGGCTCGCTCGTCGGCTCGGTGGCGACGACCACGGGGCAGGAGGTGCCGTACGCCGCATTCATCGCCCCGGCGCTGCTCGCGGTCTCCGCGATGAACGGCGCCATCTACGACTCGACGTGGAACGTGTTCTTCAAGATGAACTACGCCAAGCTCTACGAGGGCATGCTGAGCACCTCGCTCGGTCCGCTCGACGTCGCGATCGGCGAGATCCTGCTCGCCCTGTTGCGCGGAGCCCTCTACGCCGTGGGGTTCATGGTCGTCATGCAGGTTCTCGGCCTCAACCTGGCCTGGACGGCGCTGCTCGCACTGCCCGCCGTGCTGCTCATCGCCTTCGGTTTCGCGAGCCTCGGCATGGCGGTCACCTCCTACATGAAGACGTTCCAGCAGATGGACTGGATCGCCTTCGTGATGCTGCCGATGTTCCTGTTCTCGGCGACGTTCTACCCGCTCACCGTCTACCCCGAGCCGATCCAGTGGGTTGTGCAGGCGCTGCCGCTCTGGCACGGCGTCGAGCTGGTGCGGGGGCTGACGACCGGGTCGCTCGACACGGCCATGATCGGACACGTCGCCTACTACCTGGTGATGATCGCCACAGGCCTTGTCTTCACGACCGCGCGGTTGCGGGCGCTGTTCCTGGACTGAAGGCGCCGCTCCGCTCCCCGCGCGGACTACCCGCGGATCTCGCGCAGCAGCACCGCGGTCGCGAGTGCCGCCTCCGCCGCCTCGGCGCCCTTGTCTTCCTTCGACCCCGGCAGCCCGGCACGGTCGATGCCCTGCTGCTCGTCGTCGAGGGTGAGCAGGCCGAACCCGATGGGCTTGCCGGTGAGCACCGACACCTGCGTGAGGCCGCTCGTCGCGGCATCCGAGACGTATTCGAAGTGCGGCGTTCCGCCCCGGATGATCACGCCCAGCGCCACGACCGCGTCTGCGCCTGCGTCGAGCGCCGCGCGGGCGACGACGGGCAGCTCGAAGCTTCCGGGAACGCGGAGCACGGTGACCGTCGCGCCCGAGGCGTCGAGGATGCGGCGTGCGCCGGCGAGCAGCCCGTCGGCGATCTGGGTGTGCCACTGGCCGGCGACGATCGTCACCGTGAGCCCCGTGCCGTCGGTCTCGATGTCGGGAGAACCTTCGCCGCTCATATGATCAGTCCTTTCTTGCTCGCGAGGGTCCCGCTCGTGAGAACGGCCTCGTCGAGGATTGCTGTGGAGGGCAGGATGTGCCCCATGCGGTCGCGCTTGGCCTCGAGGTAGCTCTCGTTGTCGGCGCCGACGCCGACCACGAGCGGAACCTGCTCGGTGACCGTGATGCCGCGCTCGACGAGCTGGCGCAGCTTCTCGGGGTTGTTGGTGATCGCGCGCACCTCCGAGATGCCCAGGTCGTTGAGAATCGCGACCGCGGCGCCGTAGTCGCGACCATCGCCGGGGAAGCCGAGGGCGAGGTTGGCATCGAGGGTGTCGAGTCCGTCCTCTTGCAGCTTGTATGCCCGGAGCTTGTTGATGAGCCCGATGCCGCGACCCTCGTGGCCGCGCATGTAGATGACGACACCGCCCTCGCGCTGGATGGCCTCGAGCGCCGCGTCGAGCTGCGGCCCGCACTCGCACTTGAGCGAGCCGAACACCTCGCCGGTCAGGCACTCGGAGTGCACCCGCACCAGGGCGCCGTTCTTCGGCTCGCCCGCGATGACCGCGACGTGGTCGAAGCCGGTCATGCGGTCGCGGTAGGCCCGAAAGCGCAGCTGCCCGTGCGTGGTCGGCACGGCGGTCTCGACTTCGAACAGCACCCTGGATGTCTCGGGGATTTCGACCGCGAGGGGGACGTCCTCGTCGCGGTGCGCCGCGTCGAGGTACTCAATGAGGGCCGCGATGGTGATGACCGGAACGTCCTCGCGCTCGCCGAGTTCGAGGAGGCCCGGGAGCCGCATCATCTCGCCGTCGTCGGCGACGATTTCGGAGATCGCGCCGACCGGAACGAGGCCCGCGAGTTTGAGCAGGTCGACCGTCGCCTCCGTGTGGCCGTCGCGCTCGCGCACGCCGCCCTCGACGGCGCGCAGCGGCATGATGTGGCCGGGGCGGTGGAGGTCGGACGGCATCGAATCGAGACCGGCGAGCACGCGCAGGGTGTGCGCGCGGTCCGCGGCGCTGATCCCGGTGCTGAGGCGGTTCGCGGCATCCACCGACACCGTGTAGTTGGTGCCTCGCGGGTCCTCGTTGTCTGGCACCATGATCGGCAGTTCGAGCCGGTCGGCGATCTCGTTGGTCATCGGCGCGCAGATGAAGCCCGAGGAGTTGCGCACGAGCCAGGCGAGCCACTCCTGGCTCGCGAACTGGCCGGCCAGCACGACGTCGCCCTCGTTCTCCCGGCTCTCGTCGTCGACGACGATGACCGGCCTGCCCGCGCGCAGTGCATCGAGCGCGGTGGGGATATCGGCGAGGCTCATGGGGTGGTCCTTCCGGTGGTGAGAAGCGCGGGGTCGGCTGGGCGAGCGGAGAGCTGCAGCATCCGTTCGACGTGCCTGGCCACGATGTCGGTCTCGATGTTGACCGGGTCGCCCACGGCGAGGCCGCCGAGCGTCGTGGCCGTGAGGGTCTCGGGAATGAGGGAGACCTCGAACCAGTCGGCGTCCGAGTCGGGTGCGCTCACGGCGCTCACGGTGAGCGAGACACCGTCGATCGCGATGGAGCCCTTGCCCGCCACGAGCGAGGCGAGATCGCGGGTGATACTGAAGCGCACGACGCGCCACGCGCTGCCCTCCGTTATCGCGAGCACGCGCGATGTGCCGTCGATGTGCCCCTGCACGATGTGCCCGCCGAGCCGGCCGCCGACCATCGCCGCGAGTTCGAGGTTCACGGGCTGACCGACGGCGACGGTGTCGAGGGTGCTCATGGCGATCGTCTGGGCCATGACGTCGGCGGTGAACCAGGTCGGTCCCTGGTCGACGACCGTGAGGCACACACCGCTCACCGCGATGGAGTCGCCATGTTTCGCGCCGGCGACGGCGAGCGGCGCCTCGACGGTGAGGCGTCCGGCGTCCGCCGTCGTCTCCCACGCCGTGACCCGGCCGAGCTCCTGGATGATTCCGGTGAACATTGTTACCTTTCCTTCGGTGCGGCGGGACGCGCGGTGACGAGCAGGTCGTCGCCGAGCACCTCGATGCCGGTGATGCTGAGGGGGCGCCGGTCGGCGATCGTGTCGACGCCGATGTCGCCGAGCGCGGTGCGGGGCCCGCCGAGCAGAATAGGGGCGAGGTAGACGAGGTATTCGTCGACGAGGCCGGCGGTCACGAAGGCGCTCGCGAGTCGCGGGCCCGCCTCGACATAGGCACGGCGGATGCCACGACCGAACAGCTCCTCGAGTATCCCGGGCAGGTTCCGGCTGTGGGTCTCCGTCAGCCCGGCCGGGTGGCTGCGCAGCCGCGCCGCCGAGGGCACGTCGCGTTCGCCGATCACGACGGGGAACGGCTGGTGCCGCAGCAGTTCGCCCGCGTCGCCGCGCGCGGTGAGCGAGGGGTCGTCGGCGAGGACGGTGCCGGTGCCGACGAGGATGGCGTCGCTCGCGGCCCGCTGTTCGTGCACGCGCTGCCTCGCCGCGGTCCCGGTGATCCACCGGCTCGATCCGTCGGCGGCGGCCGACCGGCCGTCGAGGCTCGACGCCCACTTGAGCGTGACCCAGGGGCGACCGGTGCGCACGGCGGTGAGCCACGGCAGCAGGAAGTCGGTCACCGCGTCGGCGTGCACTCCGCCGACGACCTCGACGCCCGCGGCCCGAAGGCGCTCGGCGCCTCCCGCCGAGTCGGGGCCGGGGTCGGAGACGGCGAATACGACGCGGGTGACCCCGGCCTCGACGAGCGCCGCGGTGCACGGTCCGGTGCGCCCGGTGTGGCTGCATGGCTCGAGCGTGACGACCGCCGTGAGTCCCCCGGTTCCGGCCGGAAGCTTCGACAGGGCGTCAACCTCGGCGTGCGGGGTCCCCGCCCCCCGGTGCCAGCCCTCGGCGACGATCGTGCCCCGCTCGTCGAGGAGCACGCAGCCGACCTGGGGATTGCCGCCCGTGACGGGTCCGTGACCGGCGAGGGAGAGGGCATGCAGCATGGCGGCGTCGAACCGCGTCGCGTCTGCGGTGCCTGTCGTCGTCATCCGGGGTCCTTCGGTCGTCTGGTGAAGACGGTCTCCGGGGTATGACGGGTCATGAGTGACCGGCGCGGTGGGTGCCCACAACGCCCGTGCTTCCTCCTATCCGGACTGAGGAATCGCAAGATCCCATTACCGTCGGTCCCGGAATTCCACCGGGTCAACCGCATCCTCGCAAGCGAGAACACGGGTCGCGGACTGTCACCGCCGGTTCGGACTTTCACCGACCCCGGAGCACGTGTGTACTTGTCTCACTCTAGCCAACGCGCTCGTGGGTGGCGTATTCCCATGACGCCGGATGCCACGGCAGGCGTCACGCCCGCTGTCTCGCCGCGGCATCCTGAGCCAGAAGGGTGCGGGCCGCGAGCTCGTCGAGCACGAGGTCGGTGATCATTCCGGCCGCGAGGGCGCCGCGCAGGGCGGTGATCTTCGAGGCGCCCGAAATCACACCGATGCGCCGCGCCACGGAGTGCAGCACCGTCAGGTCGGGTCCGCTCGAGCGGGCGTTGAGCGGAATGTCGTTCGAGCTGCCGTCGAGCCGGTAGAACACGGTGGCGATGTCGCCGACGACGTCGTGGGCGTCGAGCACCGCGTAGTCCTCGTCGTCGAGGTAGCCGCCGGCGTAGACGTGGCTCGGCACCTCGGATGAGGTGGAGCCGATGCCGAACAGGGCGATGTCCATGCGGCCCTGGATCACCAACACGCGCTTGATCGTGCGCTCGCGCCACATGGCGTCGCGGGTCGCCGGGTCGTCGAAGAACGCGGGCACGGGAAACTGCTGCACCGACGCGTCGAATGCGTTGCCGAAGCGGCGCAGTATCTCGCTCGCGTAGTCGATTCCCGTGGTCGACGTGTTGCCGGCGCCGTTGAGTTGCACGATGCGGGAGTTGTGCGTCTCCTTCTTCGGCAGGTGTCGGCTTACCGCGTTGGTGGTGGCACCCCACGCGACGCCGAGGATCATGTTCGAGTCGATGAACGGGGTGAGAATTCGTGCAGCCGAGAGCGCCACGCGTTCGAGCCGGTCGATGTCGCTCGTGGTGTTGGGCACGGGCACGACGTGGGCGTTGACCCCGAATCGCTCAGCGATGTCGTGCTGCAGCGTGGAGAGTTTGTCGCGCGGCGAGATCACTCGTATCTCGACGAGACCGTGGGTGCGAGCGTAGGCGAGAAGCCGCGAAACGGAGGATCGTGAAGTGCGCAGCTCGTCGGCGATGGCCTCCATCGTCAAGTCCTGGAGGTAGTACAGCTGGGCCGCTCGGAGGGCGTCGCGGGATCGCTCCGGTGTCGCCGGTTCGCCGGATGGCGCGGGGGACTGCTGCTGCACGTTTGTTCACGCTCCTTGACCGGGCTGCTGATGCATTCCCATTATGAATGTATCGACCCAATCGCTCCGCCGATTCATGCTGCGAGATTCTTATCGTGACGGGCCGCGAGAGTGTGGAAAGTGTGGAGAAGTGAAGACTTCGGAGCAGAAGCCGGAAATCGATGTTCGCAGCGACGTCAACGCGCTGATCGAACGGCCGAAGACCCAGGTGCTGGTCATCGGTGGGGGAATCAACGGCATTGCTGCGTTCCGCGACCTCGCACTGCAAGGCGTCGATGTCGCTTTGGTCGAGCGCAACGACTACTGCTCGGGCGCCTCTGCCGCCTCGTCGCACATGATCCACGGCGGCATCCGTTATCTGGAGAACGGCGAGTTCAGACTCGTGCGCGAATCGGTGCGCGAGCGCAACGGCCTGCTCAAGATCGCGCCGCACTACGTGCGGCCGCTGCAGACCACGGTGCCGATCTACTCAACCTTCTCGGGCGTCATCTCGGCCCCGCTGCGCCTGCTCACCCACAGGTCGGGGAAGCCGAGCGAGCGCGGTGCGCTGCTCATCAAGGTCGGCCTCGTGCTCTACGACACGTTCTCGCGCGACGGTGGAGCGGTTCCGCGCCACGTCTTCGCCGGCCGCGCCAAGTCGCTCGAAGCCTTGCCCCAGCTCAACAAGAGCGTGAAGTACACCGCG
>JAODAY010000285.1 GCA_025463665.1 Microbacteriaceae bacterium | reverse complement strand
CGACGATCGTGCTCGACCCGCCGCGTTCCGGTGCGGGCAAGCAGGTCGTCGACGGAATCTCGGCGCTGCAGCCGGCGCAGATCGTCTATGTCGCCTGCGACCCCGTCGCCCTGGCTCGCGACATCGGCTTGTTCGCGGCGCGGGGTTACGATCTCACGGCCCTGCGCGCCTTCGACCTGTTCCCGAACACGCATCATGTGGAGGCCGTGGCGACACTTGTGCGCCGCTGAACCGCGTCGCGAGCCGCGGAGGCCCGCCGTCGCAGATAGCATGACTACGGTAGCCGGGTCTTTGCGGCGAATAGGCAGACGGGATTGACATGGTTCACCGCGCTGAGAGCGACGCAATCCCCGCAGTACGCGTAGCGGTTGTCGACGATCACGAGTCCGTGCGGCTCGGGCTGAAGGCCGCCTTCCTCGACGAGGGATTCGATTTCGTCTACGCCGCCGCCACCGTGAAAGAACTGGTCGCGGGGCTGGCCGGCCGGGAATGCGACGTGGTCGTGCTCGACCTCTCGCTCGGCGATGGTGCCTCGGTCACCGACAACGTCAAGCACGTGCAGGCCCTGGGTTCCGCGGTGCTGGTGCACAGCATCGCCGACCGCGTCACGCTCGTGCGTGAGGCCCTCGCCGCGGGCGCGGCCGGCGTCATCCCCAAGTCGTCTGCAACGCGCACGGTCATCGCCGCCGCCTCGAGCGTCGCGCGCGGAGAAGTGCTCAATAACCTCGAGTGGGCGACGGCCATCGACGCCGACGGCGACTTCGCCAAGGTGGAGCTGGGGCGCCGCGAGCGGGAGATCCTGCACCTCTACGCCTCGGGACTGCCGCTGAAGCTCGCCGCGCAGCAACTCGGCATCAGCTATTCCACGGCGAGGGAATACCTCGATCGAATCCGAGTCAAGTACGTCGAGGTTGGACGGCCGGCGCCGACCAAAGTCGACCTGCTCCGCAGGGCCGTAGAAGACGGCATCCTGCCCGGCCTCGACTCCGACGGCGGCGATGGACACTAGGGCGGCTCCCGCCGTCCGCTCGGCGCCGCCGGGTGCACGCAGCCCCATCAGCCGCCTGCAGATCGAAAAGCTGACCTCGCGCCTCGTCGCTGTCTTCGGCATCGTCTACGGGCTGCAAACCCTTCCGATCATCTTCGATCAGATCGACCGCGCCGAGCCCATGTGGGCGTGGGTCATCGTGCCCGCCGTGTACGCGAGCATCGTGCTCTCCTTCGTCGCGTCCATGGCGCAGCGCTGGGTGACTGGCGCCAACCTGCTCATCTCGGCCGTCTACCTCGCGGCCCTCGTGACCTGGCCGTTCGCGGTGCTCGACCCGGCCCCCATGGGAAACCAGCGTTACTGGCTGTACTTCCTGATGACGATAGCCACGGCCACCGCCGCCGTGTCGATGTCCACCGCCCTGGCGACCGGATACCTTCTGCTCGTGCCCACGCTCTACGGGGTCATTCGCGTAACCGAGGCCGGCGGCGACGCGACGACTCTCGAGGCCTGCCTCGAGGCGGGGTATGCCGTGCTCGTCGGCGGCGCCATCGTGATCATCACGACCCTGCTGCGTCAGGCAGCGGGGGCCGTGGACGCCGCGCAGTCCGCCGCGCTCGCGCGCTACTCGAACGCCGTGCACGCACACGCCACCGAGGTCGAGCGCGTGCAAGTCGACTCCATCGTGCACGACAGTGTGCTGACGACGCTGCTCACCGCGGGCCGCGCTGACACGCCCGAGGCGATGAAGATCTCCGCGACGATGGCGGGGAACGCCATCGGCCACCTGCGGGAGGCCGCGCTCGTGAGCCCCGACGACGGCAGCGTGGTGCGCATGTCGTCGGTGCAGAGGCGCATCTCGGAGGCCGCCCTCAGCATGAGCGCGCCGTTCGCGCTCCGCACGCGAGACGTCTCGGGGCAGTCGATGCCGCTGCAGGCGGCCGAAGCGGTCTATTCCGCGGCGGTGCAGGCCATGGTCAACAGCATCCAGCACGCCGGTCACGACTCGAGGGTGAGCCGCTGGCTCACGATCAGGCGCCTCGCGCCGATGGGCATCGAGGTCGAGGTGGGCGACACGGGGGCCGGCTTCTCGTTCGTCGACCTCCCGACGGAACGAATCGGGCTGCGCGTGTCCATCGTGGAGCGCGTGACCAACGCGGGAGGCGCGGTCGAGATCGACTCCGCCGTCGACGAGGGAACCGTGATCGCGATCCGCTGGCCGGCCGCCGATCCCGCGAACGCGCACGCCGAGCCGACGGAGACGCGCCCGTGATCATCGGTGTTCCCCGCGTCGTGATCGTGTGCATCGCCGTGCTCTTTTCTCTCTACCACGTGATTCTCGGCCTGCTCACACTCGAGGTGCCCGCGAACCCGATCCCCGTAGTCGCGGCGATGGTGCTCTATCTCACCGCCACGGTCGTCAGCCTGGTGGGGTCGGGAAATCGACGGATGCCGCTGTGGATGGGCGCATTCAACGTCGCTGTGTGCATCGCGCTGCCCCTCATGATCACCCCGGAACTCGACCCGACGCGCATCGGCGGCAACGGCTACGCCACCTGGTACGTCGCCGCCGTCGGCACCCTGATGACCATCACCTCCACGCGCAGGCGGCAGGCGCTCGCGTGGACCGGCATCGCCTTCCTCGTCGCCCAGACGACGATCTGGGCGGGGCCCGCGGCACTCGTACAGTACGGCGTCGTCGGCAGCGTCTCGTGGGTCATCATCTCCCACGTTCTCAGCCGCTCGATCGCCAAGGCTGCGAAGGACGCGCGACGATTCGCCTACGCCGAACGGGAGGCCGCCGACTGGCAGGCCGCCCAGGAGGCGCACGTCTTCGAGCGCCAGTTCCGACTCGGGCAGACCAGCTCCAAGGCCCTGCCGATGCTCCGCCAGATCGAGCGCAGTGGCGGGGTGCTCGCGGCGGCGGAACGCCAGGAGTGCCTCCTTCTCGAGGGTGCGATCCGTGACGAGATTCGTGGCCGCAACCTTCTCAACGACGCCGTGCGGGAGCAGGTCATGCTCGCCCGCAGGCGCGGCGCCGCGGTGACGCTCCTCGACGAGGGTGGCATGGATTCTCTCCCGGAACCCATGCGGCAGCGAGTGCTGGACCGCCTCGCCGAGGCCCTGCGCCACAGCGCCGCAGACAAGATCATCGTGAGGACCGCCGCCTCGAGCTCCGACATCGCCGTCACCGTCGTCGGCCTCATCGGTTCGGGGAAGGACGACGACGCTACGGCGCTCGGCCAGGACTCCGGAGACGACGAGGAAGGCGACGAGATCGAACTGTGGCTGGAGATCCCCAGGGCCGACTGATCGCTCGGCGACCTCGGGCTGCCGATTCGGACCAGCGGCGTCGGGCCAGCGGCGTCGGGCCAGGTTCTCGCGGCGTGCTCGTGCACGCGGGGCGCGCACGAGCACGGGTACGGGCCCGTTAACGACGGCAGGGCCGGAGAACTAACTCCGGCCCTGCGCCACATTTCGAGTCAAGGGGCTAACCCGAATAGCACCCTGACTCTCCTCCATTAGTTAGCCCGCTTACCCTAGTCGGCTAACTGATGGTGGTGTATCTCGATGAGAGACACCTAGCACTAGTAATAATGCCGGGTGAAGAGGGGGTGCACAGTCACCTTTTCGGAGGACAACCGGGGGACATTTTCTTGACAGGTTGTCACCCGAGCCCCGAGACCGTCCGAATCCGGTAGTGCGGCGCCTCCGGGCGTCGGGGTACACGTGTGCTGACAGCACCTCGGTGCGGGCGAGCCCCACCGGTTCGGTGGCGACTTCGGTGGCTTTTAGGCCACCCCTCAAACTAAAGCGGGGCTCGAGCTGCGGCGGGGCAGGCTTCGGCTCTCCGCGGGGTCGGTGCGGCGCCGATCCTTGCCCCTCATCCGTTGGTGGGCGGTGGAACGATTCAGCCGGAGAAGCCCCGCCAGGCGTCCAGGCCGCGCACGATGGGTTCGCGTACCGGGCGGGCGCTGCGCTGCCACGCGGAGACGTCGACGGTGGCGCGGCGCCCGCGCTCGGCGGCGAGCTCGTCGAGCACATTCGTGACGACGGCGGTCACCGCGGCGATCTCGCTCGCCGACGGATTGCCGCCGACGACCGAGAACGAGTGGGCCGCGTCATCCGTCGGCGAATTGGAGGCGGTCACAGCGGGATGTTCCCGTGCTTCTTAGGCGGCAGGACCGCGCGCTTGGTGCGCAGCGCCCGCAGGCCCTTAATGACGGTGATACGCGTCGCGGCCGGTTCGATGACCCCGTCGAGTTCGCCCCGCTCGGCCGCGAGGAACGGGCTCGCGACGTTGTAGGTGTATTCGTTCGCGAGCCTGGTGCGCACCGCGGCGACGTCCTCGCCGGCGGCCTCCGCGGCCTTGATCTCGTTGCGGTAGAGGATGTTGACCGCACCCTGCCCGCCCATGACCGCGATCTCCGCCGTCGGCCACGCGTAGTTGAGGTCGGCGCCCAGCTGCTTGGAGCCCATGACGATGTATGCGCCGCCGTAGGCCTTGCGGGTGATGATCGTGACGAGGGGCACAGTCGCCTCGGCATACGCGTAGAGGAGCTTCGCGCCGCGGCGGATGACACCCGTCCACTCCTGGTCGGTGCCGGGGAGGTACCCGGGAACGTCGACGAGAGTCAGGATGGGGATCGAGAATGCGTCACAGAAGCGCACGAAGCGTGCGGCCTTCTCGCCGGCCTCGATGTTCAGCGTGCCCGCCATCGCGTTCGGCTGGTTGGCGACGATGCCGACCGAGCGTCCCTCGACGCGGCCGAAGCCCACGACGATGTTGGGGGCGAAGAGCGGCTGGGTCTCGAGAAAGTCGCCGTTGTCGACGATGTGCTCGATGACGGACTTCACGTCGTACGGCTGGTTCGGGCTGTCCGGGATGAGCGTGTTGAGCTTGCGGTCCTCGTCGGTGATCTCGAGGTCGACGCCGCTGTCGTACACCGGCAGTTCGGCGAGGTTGTTGTCGGGCAGAAAGCTGATGAGCGCGCGGGCGTAGTCGAGGGCGTCGCTCTCGTCGCTCGCGAGGTAGTGGGAGACTCCGGAGACCTTGTTGTGGGTGAGCGCCCCACCGAGCTCCTCCATGCCCACGTCTTCGCCCGTGACCGTCTTGATCACGTCGGGGCCGGTGACGAACATCTGGCTGGTCTTGTCGACCATGATGACGAAGTCGGTCAGCGCGGGGGAGTAGACGGCGCCGCCCGCCGCCGGCCCCATGATGATGGAGATCTGCGGGATGACCCCGGAGGCCTGGGTATTTCGGCGGAAGATCTCGCCGTACTTGCCGAGGGCGACGACACCCTCCTGGATGCGGGCGCCGCCCGAGTCGAGCATGCCGATGATGGGCACGCCGGTCTTGATCGCGTGGTCCATGACCTTGAT
>JAODAY010000246.1 GCA_025463665.1 Microbacteriaceae bacterium | reverse complement strand
CGGAGAAGTAGAGCAGGTCGGTCTGGTTGAGCACGCGGCTCACCTCGGACAGGTCACCCTTGGCGTCTTTGATGGCGAGGATGTTGGGGTGCTGGGCGGCACGCAGGATGGTCTCGTACTTGATGGGGATGCCGGTTCGGCCGGGGATGTCGTAGAGGATGACGGGCAGGTCGGTGGCGTCCGCGATCATGCGGAAGTGCGTGAGCACTCCGGCCTGCGTCGGCTTGTTGTAGTACGGCGTGACGATCATGTTGCCGTCGGCGCCGGCCTTCTCGCTCTTCTTCGCGAGTTCGATCGCGTGCGCGGTCTCGTTGGAGCCACCGCCCGTGATGACCTTGGCGCGATCGCCGGCGACGGACTTGGCGACCTCGACGAGCTTGAGCTTCTCGGGGTCGGTGAGGGTGGATGTCTCGCCTGTGGTTCCGGTAACCACGATGCCGTCGGCACCGTCGGTTATGACTCGGTCGATGTGCTTCTCGACGTCGTTCCAGTCCACTTCGCCGTCGGGCGTGAATGGCGTGACAAGGGCGACGAGCACCTGGCCGAATGGATTGAACAAAGTAGACACGAGTTACAGGCTATCGCGTGAAGCAAGCTTCCAAAGCCCGTCTCGCTGCTGGAGTGCCGTGCTCGGTTGCCGTCTTCGCTGCTCGCGGGCCTGCGCGCGCTGCTCGCGGGCCTGCGCGCGCTGCCGGAGGTCGAAGCACGCGGCCATCTGCGCCGTGGCGGTCTCGGCGCTCACGGATTGCCGCGTGCCGCTCGGCGCCTCGCGGCTCCAGTGCAAGACGACCCGAGGGTCGGTCTCATCGGATAACCGCACCCGAAGCCGGTCGGGTGATCGCAGCCGTGACGCCTGCCGGTTCAGGCTGACGTGCAGCAGCGGCGACGGTCCGTCGACGATGCCCCAGTGGATGGCGGCGCTGACACCGGCGAGCCGCCCGCCGAGCCGCCATGCCCGAATGACCTCGGGATCGACATCGGATGTCGCGTACCAGCCCTTTCGAACACGAATGATCGTGCGCCCGTACGCCGTGTACAGCCGAAGGAACTGCTGCGAGTGACCGAGTTGCAGCAATTCGCGGGTGGCGGCGATGCCTCCCAGCCGCGCGATGTCGGATTCGAGCTTCATCATCCGGCCAGCGTGATGCTTCGGCCGTGCTTTCGGCTGGCTCTTCGCCAATCAGTGCACAACGGACGCGCCGTGCACCCTGTGGAGGAGGGCACGACGCCGCCCGCCCGCCAGTCGCGACCCGCCCCGCCCCGTTATGCAGGACTGTCCGTCGCGGAATGCTCGAGCAGCGAGCGTTTCCCGAACAGAAAGGTCTCGCAGACTACTGTTCTGCACGACGGCCGCGACGCTCTGCACGAGTCATGCGACCGGGAATTCCGCGTGAATTGAGACCCGTGCTCGACACAAGGCGTCCTGCGCAACGGGAATCAAACCGCAGACCGGGTTCAACCGTCGCGTCCTGCATGTCGGGGCCGCTTCGCACAACGGAAGGTGCAGAGCACCGGCACCCCTTAGGGCGAAACGCGACCGTTCTCGTTGAACGCCGAGTAGGTGATCGGCATGAGCTTCTCGAAGTGGCTCTCGAGCTGCTCGGCGACCATCTCGATCTCGCGCTGCGGAAACGAGGGGTACTGCGACCCCTCTCGCTTGGTGCGCAGCGACAGGAACGCCATGAGCGAGCGGGCGTTCATCGTCACGTACATCGACGAGAAGATGTTGAGCGGCAGCACGATGCGGGCGACCTCCCGTGCGACGCCTGCCTCGAGCATGCGCTCGTAGGACTCGAACGCCTCCGTCGAGGTCCGGCGGGTCTCGCTGTCGACGAGCGCGGTCTGCTCGGGCGTTCCGGGCAGGAAATTGTAGGCACCGGGCTTGCCGACCTGCACAAGGTTGCGGTCGGCCGCGGGAACGTAGAAGACCGGGTTGAGCTGACGGTAGCGACCGCTCTCCTCGTTGTAGGAGTTCATGCGGTGGCGCATGAACTCGCGGAAGACGAAGATCGGCGCCTGAACGTAGAACGTCATCGAGTTGTGCTCGAACGGCGAGCCGTGGCGATCGCGCATGAGGTAGTTGATCAGGCCCCGGCCGCGGGTCGCGTCAACCGACTCGTCCTGGGCGGCCTCAAGTGTCTGCTCCCCCTGCGTCGAAACGCGCGCGGCGAAGAGAACGTCGGCGTCGCTCGCATTGGCGCGTACGAGCTCGACAGTCATCGTCGATGTGAATTCGGGGGTCTTCTTCTCGATCTCAGGCACGGCTTTACGATAGCCGCTTCCGACCGAGGGTGCCGTCCAGACCGACTGCCACCTAGGGTGGGACTGACGAAAAGGGGTACTTCATGTCAGTGACCAGCGAAGCAACCACACTGTGGTTCGGCGATCTCGAAAACGGCAACGGAACGACGTCTCTCGACTCGTCCGATGCCGCCGAATTTCCCGTCACCTGGGCGGCACGCGCCCACGGCGAACCCGGCAAGACCAACCCCGAAGAACTCATCGGCGCGGCCCACTCGGCCTGCTTCTCGATGGCCTTCTCCGGCGTGCTGGCCACCGCGGGGCACGCGCCCGAGAGCCTCCAGGTGACCGCCGCGGTGACCTTCGACCCGGCCACCGGCATCACCGGAAGCCACCTGCTCGTGAGCGGCAAGGTACCCGGCCTCGGCGAAGAAGAATTCGAGCGGCTCGCCGAAGATGCCAAGGCCAACTGCCCCGTCTCGAGGGCCCTCACGGGGATCCCGATCACCATCGAAGCCAGTCTCGCCTGATGGCGGCTCAGCGCGTACTCATTTCCGGAGCCGGCGGACTCATCGGCTCCGCGGTGCGCGAACAACTCGAAGCCGACGGACACGAAGTCCTCCAACTGGTGAGGCGAGAACGACGCTCCTCGAGCGAATACCGCTGGCACCCCGACGTCGGCGTCGTCGACGTGGGGCTGGTCGGCTCGGTCGATGCGATCATCAACCTGTCCGGTGCGTCCACAGGCCGACTGCCATGGACCCCCGACTACAAGCGCGAAATACTGCGATCGCGGGTCGACACGACCCGCACCCTCGCCGAGGCGATCAACAGTTCAGCGACGCCGCCCGCAACGTTCCTCAGCGCCTCCGCGGTGGGCTACTACGGCGACCGACCCGGCGAAGACCTCTTCGAGGACTCCACGAAGGGCAACGGCTTCCTCTCCGACGTCGTCGACGTGTGGGAACAGTCTGCCAGGCTCGCCGAACGCCACACGCGCGTGGTCACCCTGCGCACGGGCCTCGTCGTCGGCCACGGCGGCGCCTTCACGCCGCTCGGCCTGCTCACCCGGCTCGGCCTCGGCGCAAGGCTCGGCACCGGGGCCCAGTACTGGCCGTGGATCAGCCTGCACGACGAGGCGGCCGCGATCCGCCACCTCATCACCTCGACTCTCAGCGGAGCCGTCAACCTCGCGGGTCCCACCCCCGCCAGCGCCGAAGTGGTGACGACGACGCTCGCCAAGGCCATGAACCGGTGGCATCCGTTCACCATTCCCGAACCACTGATCCAGCTCGCGCTTCGCGGGCCAGGCAGGGAACTGCTGCTGGCGAGCCAGAAAGTCATACCCGCGCGGCTCGTCGAAGACGGCTTCACCTTCCGACACGAGACCGTCGGCGAGGCCATCGACGCTGTCTGGGGCGAGTAGTCGACGCGGCAGGCTGTTAGCGCGCCGCGCGCTCCAGCTTGATCGCCTCGCGGGTCGCCCACCGGGCCCGCGACTTGTCGCCGCTCGCGTCGTAGGCGAGACCGAGCAGCAGCCATGCCCGCCAGGAGCCAGGGTCCGCCTCAACGGCTGACTGGTACGCGGGAAACTGGGCGTCGGCCGCCGCTCTGTCCGGGCGTCCGCTCGGGCGCCGTGGAAGGTCGTCGATGGGAAGCTCGCCCGCTGCGCCGAGCACGCGCACGAGCCTTTCGCCGCGCAGCACGAACGCGATCTCGCGCCAGAGCAGCCACGCCGCGATGATCGGCAACGCGATGAGCACGACGCCCATGACGACCGCGACGGGGATGCCGGTGCCGATGAGCACGAACGAGTACTGCACCGCGAACGCCAGGTAGAGCACGAGCACGAACGCCATCAAGATGGCGGCGATGCGCGCCTTCATGCCGAGGGTGCCAGATCGATGAGCCGGTCGAGACCCACCGTCACACCGGTCGCGCCGCGCACCCGGTCGAGGGCGAGCAGGATGCCCGCCTCGTAGGCCGTCTCCGCGAGCGTCTCATGGCTCAGCGTGAGGGTCTCCCCCGTGCCGCCGAAGATCACGTCCTGCTTGGCGACCACGCCCTGCATGCGCAGGCTGTGGATCGGAACGCTCGCGACCTGCTGGCCCCGCGCGCGCTGGTCGGCGTGCGGTGCGATCACGGGCCCGATCGCAGCCCTCGCCCGACCGATAGTCTCCGCCGTGCGCACCGCGGTGCCACTCGGCGAGTCGATCTTCGTCGACTTGTGCGCCTCGATGATTTCGATCGACTCGTAGAAGCGCGCGGCGAGGGCGGCGAACGAGGTCGCGAGCACCGAGCCGATGGAGAAGTTGGGAATGATGATGACGCCGGCGGTGGGCACCGCGCCCACGAGCCGCTCGAGGCCGATGATGCGGTCGCTCGACCAGCCAGAGGTTCCCACAAGAACCTTGAGGCCCTTCGACACCGCGAACTCGACGACGCTCTGCGACACCGCGGGCAGGGTCACATCGACGACGACGTCTGCGCCGACCATGTTCTCGAGCGGATCTGTGGAGCCGATCCTCGCGAACACCTCGAACTCGTCAGACGCCTCGATGAGTCTTGTGAACAGGTGCCCCATGGTGCCGTTTGCGCCGACGACGGCGACTCTCGTAGTCATTCCCCCAACTTACCAATTCGGCGGGGGCACACCCGCAGCATTGCCCCCCCCCACTCGCAGTCCCCCGAACTCCCATAGGCTTTGTCCCATGGTCACCTGGCGCGAAACCTCCACGACGGATGCCGCGGCAGCGGCCCTCCTCACGGAGTACTTCCACCACCGTGAGCTGGGCTTCCCGGCGGAACGGGGCCCGTATCGCGTCACGCCGCCCGTGCCCGAGCAGTTCGAACCCCCGCGCGGGGTCTTCCTCGTGGTGGAGGGAGAGGACCTCGCAGGAGAGCCCGCGGACGTGGGCTGCGGCGGCATCCGTCTCATCGAACCCGGCGTGGACGGCGCCGTGCGCTACGAGGTCAAGCACCTGTGGCTGCAGCCGCACACCCGGAGGCTCGGCTACGGCCGCGCGCTCCTCGCCGAGCTCGAGCGACGCGCGCGGGAGTTCGGCGCAGAGGAACTCGTGCTCGACACCAACTCGAGCCTCGAGGCGGCTGGCAACCTGTACCGATCGTCGGGTTTCGTGAACGTGGAGCCGTTCAACGACAACCCGAACGCCACCGACTGGTTCTCGAAGACCCTCGCCGGCTAGAGACGACAGGGCCTAGACGAACGGCCCGTCCGGCATTCCGGTGCGCAGTTCCATCGGGAGGTGGCCGAGGTCGTTGTGCACGACGAGCACGGGCGGCTTCGCCGAACGCACGCGAATGATCGTGAGGCCGCAGTTCGCCTGGTTGAGTCCGAGCCAACGCCAGTGCGGCGCATCGAGCACCTCGCGCACGAACCAGCCGATCACGAAGTTGTGCGTCACGAGCAGGTCGTGCCGGTCGCCGGCC
>JAODAY010000241.1 GCA_025463665.1 Microbacteriaceae bacterium | reverse complement strand
TACGAGCAGAACAAGATCGAACGACTCGGTGCGGATGCCGCGAAGCCGAACCGCTCGACCTACCGCAAGCTCACCCGCGACTAGGTGCGGGCGTCGACCCGGTGAGAATCCACGTACCGATACCGCTGCGCTGGTCGGATTTCGACGCGTACGCCCACGTCAACAACGCCGAGATGCTGCGCCTCCTCGAGGAGGCGCGCATCCAGGCGTTCTGGCGCCCCGACGAGGGGGCGTCGGGCGCTGCCACTGCACTGCTCGACGCCCGCCCGGGAGCGAAGACGGTCAGTCTCATCGCCCGGCAGGAGATCGAGTACCTCGCACCGATCCCGTACATGCGCGCTCCGATCGACATCGAGATGTGGATCGGGCACATCGGGGGAGCCAGCCTCGACATCTGCTACGAGTTGTACTCGCCGACCGGGGTGACGCCACGGGTGCTCTTCACCAGGGCGTCGACGACGCTGGTCATGGTCACCGCGTCGACGGGTAAGCCGGAGCGCATCGCGGAAGAACTGCGCCACGCGTGGTCGCCATACCTCGAGGAGCCGGTGAGCTTCACCAAGCGCCGCTGAAACACCAGGCGCCGCTGAGACCAGGCGGCGCTGAAGCCGGACGTCATCGGAAACGTCAGGGGCGCGGAACCCGCACCATTCCCTCCTGCGCGACGCTCGCGAGCAGCGACCCGTCGCGCGAGTAGATGCGACCCATCGACAGTCCGCGTCCGCCCACCGCGTTCGGCGACTCCTGCACATAGAGCAGCCACTCGTCGACACGCCCGAATCGGTGGAACCACATCGCGTGGTCGAGGCTCGCGGCCTTGAGGCCCGGCGTCGCCCAGGCGACCCCGTGTGCGCGCATGATCGGTTCGAGCAGCGAGTAGTCGCTCGCATAGGCGAGCGCGGCACGGTGCAGATTGGGGTCATCGGGCAGGCGGCTTTGCGCCTTGAACCACACAGCCTGATGCGGCACGTGCTCGCCCTCGACGCTGAAGTACACAGGTCCGGGAACGTGCCGCATGTCGAAGGCGCGGCCGGTGGCCCACGCCTCCGCTATAGGGTTGTCGACTCCGGCGAGCGTCTCGGCTGCGCTCGGCAGCGACTCCGGCTCGGGCATGCCGGCAGGCATCGGCACCTGGTGCTCGAGCCCCTCGTCGGAGTCCTGGAACGACGCGATCATCGAGAGGATCGGCAAGCCGTCCTGGTAGGCCTGGGTGCGCCTGGTCGAGAAGGAGCGCCCGTCGTGAATGCGGTCGACCGAGAATGTGATGGGCTTCTTCACGTCGCCGGGGCGCAGAAAGTAGCCGTGCAGCGAGTGGATGATGCGCTCCTCGCCGAGAGTCCGCATCGCCGCGACGAGCGACTGCGCGAGAACCTGCCCGCCGAAGACTCGACCGAGCGGCTGCCAGATGCTGGGACCGGTGAAAATGTCCTCGCTCGTGCGGGCACCGGTGTCGGTCAGATCCAGCGCCTCGAGCAGTCCGTTTACAGCGTGGTGCCCGGTCGCCGGGTCGATCGTCGTCATGCCCTGTAGTTTAGGACCTGCGATGAGCCACTCAATCACCCTGCAGGATCCCCTCGCCGTCGACGATCTCATCACCTATCTGAGCCGGGCGGCGCGGATCGACGACGGTTCCGTCAGGCTCATCGGCGGGGGCGGGGTGCTCGCCGTCTACGTCGCGGTCTTCTACCCTTCCGGCATACTCGACGACAGCCCCACCGTGCTCGGCCTGCGCACCTTCGCCCTGCCCGCGACCGAAAGCCTCGACGTCGTCGTGCCGGTCGGCGCGCTGCTCGATCGCCTGCGCTCTCCCCGTCTCGGCACCGCGGATGCCACGACCGCCGTGACGGTCGCCCTCCCCGCGTCGGGCAAGACCGCATCGTGGGCTGCCATCTCCCCGCCTCGTGGCGGGTGGTCACCGCTCGCTCCGGCCTCCGCCGCCGCGCTCGACTCGACCGCCCGCGCGGGCATCGACGAGATTGCCGCCGCGATTCCCACGGGCACGGGCGAACAGATCGTGCACAAGGTGCGCTCGCAGGTGTGGGGCAGGCCGATTCCCGGTTTCGATCACATCCCGGCCGGCGCCGGTTTCGCCGCGCTGAGCCTCGGCTTCCTCGGTGAGGACGACGAGATTAGGGTGTTCGAAACCGCACCGTGGGTGCGGCTGACCACCAGGCGTGGACACGTGCTCACGAAACGACGCTCGTCGCTGCTGGGGCGCTGACCGGGGGCGACTGACCGAGGGGCGCTGATCCGCGAGCCGGTTACTGGCGCTGCCTGACCAGCCGGATGTGGCTCTCCCAGTCCTGGGGAACCCGCTCGGTGGGACCGGGCACGCCCTGGTCCGCCGAGTGGTGCTGCGGCGGGGCGAGCGTCGGCCCGAGCATCTTCTGCGAGGTCTCGTAGTTCCAGAACCACACCTCGCCGGGTTCGAAACTCTGCACAATCGGGTGGCCGGTCTCCCTGAAGTGCTCGCTGGCGTGGCGCGACGGCGAGTCGTCGCAGCACCCGACGTGCCCGCACTGGGCGCAGCGGCGCAAGTGCAGCCACCACCCGCCGTTCGCATCGCACTCGACGCATCCGGTTCCGCTCGGAGCTGCTTGTGGGTCGATTCCTGAGTGCGACATGCTGTCCTCTCGTCTCGCGTGAAGACATTGTCTCCCACGCAATGTCGAGGGCAGAGGGGGGCTGGACAAAGCCCCCGCCAAGAGGCATCCCCTCGACATTCGCTCGTCGACGACCTACCCTCGGTCGTGACGGCGCTGTGCCGCCACCATTGTTGTGTCGAGGGCACCATGGCACCATTCACCGTCAGGGAGCGCGAGCAGATCGCGCGTGCCAACGCGTCGGGCAGGCGTCCGGTCGTGTTCGTGCACGGGCTCTGGCTCCTCGCCGACAGCTGGGACCGATGGCGGGAATTCTTCGAGGAGCAGGGGTACGTGACCCTCGCCCCGGCCTGGCCGCGGGAGCCGGAGACCGTCGAGGAGGCGGTCGGCACCCCGAGGGTCGCCGCCGGCGCGGGCATCGACGAGGTTGTCGCCCACATGCTCGCGGTCGTGGAGGCGCTGAGCGCCGCTCCCGCGGTGGTCGGCCACTCGTTCGGCGCGCTGCTCGCCCAGCGCGTCGCCGGGGAGGGAGTCGCATCGGTGACGGTGGCGATCGCGTCCGTGCCCTTTCGCGGTGTGACGCACGTGCCTCTGGCGATGGTGCGGAACGCGGCATCCGTGGTGGGGGAGGCGGTTACCGGTCGCTCGGTCGCGCCGAGCTTCGAGCGGTTCGTTGCCGAGTGGGCGAATGCCGTGCCGGAGAATGAGGCCAGCGAACTCTTTCACACCTTCATAGTGCCCGCGTCAGGGGTGCCGCTCCTGCAGGCGGTCACGGCAAACGTCAACCCGTTCAGCGGGGCACGGGTCGACACCCGCAACCACGAGCGCGGACCCCTGTTGCTCATCGCCGGAACGGAGGACGTGATCGCCACTCCCGCGGTGCAGAACGCAATCTTCGCGTTGCAGGGCGCGAACCCCTCCCTCACCGAACTCGTCGAGATTCCGGGTCGGGGGCATTCGCTCACCATCGACCATGGCTGGCGCGGTGTCGCGGAGATCGCGCTCGCCTTCGTTCGTGAACGGGCGACCAGGCCGCCGGTCTGACGGGCTGGATCAGTCCTCGTCCTGCGCCGTTCCCAGGCGGTGGCGCAGGGCCTGCAGTTCGAGCGCGGAGGCGGGCATCGGCGTAGTCGGCCCGCCCAGCGGGCGTTCGACGTTCCCGGCGATGGAGAGGTGGCGCATGTGGCATCCGTTCTCGAGAGCCTGGACGAATCGGACGGGGCGTTTCGAGTCAGGGATTTCAGGATGCGCGTGCCATGTGAAGGCGGCGTGCACGGGAGACGAACAGTGACCGTCAGGCACGCGCCACGGCTCGAGCGGCCGAGCGTCCGCTGAAGATGCAGCCGCCGAGGAAAGTGCCCTCGAGGGAGCGGTAGCCGTGCATCCCGCCCCCGCCGAACCCGCTCGCCTCGCCCGCGGCGAACAGCCCCGGGATGGGCAGCCCATCTGATGAGAGCGCCTGCCCGTCGAGGTTGGTCTGGATGCCGCCGAGACTCTTGCGGGTGAGGATATGCAGCTTCACCGCGATGAGCGGGCCGGCCTTGGGATCGAGCAGCTTGTGCGGCGCCGCGACCCGGATGAGTTTGTCGCCGAGGTAGTGCCTCGCCTGCCGGATCGCAGTGATCTGCGCGTCTTTGGAGAAGTCGTTGTCGAGCTCACGGTCTCGGGCCACGACCTCGCTGCGCACGCGGTCCGCGTCGATCGCGACGTCGGGACTCAGAGCCTGCATGCCGGAGATGAGCTCGTCGAGGGTCGAGGCGACCACGAAGTCGGCGCCGCGGTTCTTGAACGCCTCGACCGGGGCTGGTGCGCCCGGCAGCACCCTTCGGGCGAGAAGGCCGTAGTCCTTGCCGGTGAGGTCGGGGTTCTGCTCGCTTCCCGACAGCGCGAATTCCTTCTCGATGATCTTCTGGGTGAGCACGAACCAGGAGTGCTCGTGGCCCGTGGCGGCGATGTGCTCGAGGGTGCCGAGGGTGTCGAAGCCGGGGAACAGGGGCACCGGCAGGCGGGAGCCTGTGGCATCCAGCCACAGGCTCGAAGGCCCGGGCAGGATGCGGATTCCGTGCTTGTCCCACACGGGGTCGTGGTTCATGATGCCCTCCACGTAGTGCCACATGCGGTCGCCGTTGATGAGGGTGGCGCCGGCGGTCTCGGAGATGGCGAGCATGCGCCCGTCGACGTGCGCCGGTACCCCGCTCAGCATGCTCTTCGGCGCGGCGCCCATGCGGGCGGGCCACTGGGCACGCACGAGAGCGTGGTTGCCGCCAATGCCACCGCTGGTCACGATCGTCGCCCCCGCGCGGGCCTCGAAGTCCCCGGTGACGGTGCGGTTGCTCGCGACGCCGCGTGCCGCGGCATCCGTCGCCAGAACGGCGCCGCGCGCACCGACGACGGCTCCATTCTCGACGAGCAGTTCGTCGACCCTGTGCCGGAACTTCAGCGTCACCAGCCCCTGCTCGACGCCCGCGCGCACGGCCCGCTCGAAGGGGGCGAGCACGCCGGGACCCGTGCCCCACGTGATGTGGAAACGCGGCACCGAGTTGCCGTGGCCGTTTGCGCCGTAACCGCCGCGCTCCGCCCAGCCGACGACGGGGAAGAACCTCATGCCGCGCTCGGCGAGCCAGGCGCGTTTCTCGCCCGCGGCGAACTGCAGGTAGGCCTCCGCCCACAGCCGGGGCCAGTGGTCCTCCGGGCGGTCGAAGCCGGCGGAGCCGAACCAGTCCTGTCGTGCCAACTCGAGCGAGTCCTTGACGCCCAGCCGGCGCTGTTCGGCGGAATCGATCATGAAGAGGCCGCCGAACGACCACCACGCCTGGCCGCCGAAGCTCGCCTCCGGTTCCTGCTCGAGCACCGTGACGCGCTTGCCGACCGCCACCAGCTCGGCCGTGGCGACCAGTCCCGCAAGGCCCGCGCCGATGACGATCGTGTCGGCGTCGATCATCGGCTGCGGCATGCACTGACTCCCTCGTCGTTCGCGTACTGGAACCCTACAGTCGTGAGGCCGACTCAGGGAGGCCGAGACTTGTACTCCGCCGCGAGCGGACGTAGCCTGAGACAAATTCTGGCAACGGTGCCCGGACTTCACGAGAGTGCGCGCACCCTG
>JAODAY010000206.1 GCA_025463665.1 Microbacteriaceae bacterium | reverse complement strand
GCACGGCCAAACGCGCGCGCGGACGGCCGGCGTCAGGCGCCGAGCAGCTGCTCCGCGAGGTAGCCGCGCAGGCGGTCGAGCGAGACGCGCTCCTGCGCCATCGAGTCGCGCTCGCGTACGGTCACGGCGTTGTCGTCGAGCGAGTCGAAGTCGACCGTGATCGCGAACGGAGTGCCGATCTCGTCCTGGCGGCGGTAGCGGCGGCCGATCGCGCCGGCGTCGTCGAAGTCGACGTTCCAGTACTTGCGAAGGTCCGCGGCGACGGAGCGGGCGAGCGGCGAAAGCCGCTCGTTGCGCGACAGCGGCAGCACGGCGACCTTGACCGGCGCCAGGCGGCGGTCAAGGCGCAGCACGGTGCGCTTGTCGACGCCTCCCTTGGCGTTCGGCGCCTCGTCCTCGGCGTACGCGTCGATGTGGAACGCCATGAGCGCCCGGGTGAGACCGAACGCGGGCTCGATGACGTACGGAATCCAGCGCTTGTCCTGCGTCTGGTCGAAGTACGACAGGTCGGTGCCGCTCGCCTCGGAGTGCGTGCGCAGGTCGTAGTCGGTGCGGTTCGCGACGCCCATGAGCTCGCCCCACTCGCTCCCCGCGAAACGGAAGCGGTACTCCACGTCGACAGTGCGCTTGGAGTAGTGCGACAGCTTCTCCTGCGGGTGCTCGTAGAGGCGCAGGTTCTCGGGGTTGATGCCGAGGTCGGTGTACCAGGCGAGCGAGGCGTCGATCCAGTACTGGTGCCATTCCTCGTCGGTGCCCGGCTCGACGAAGAACTCCATCTCCATCTGCTCGAACTCGCGCGTGCGGAAGATGAAGTTCCCAGGTGTGATCTCGTTGCGGAAGCTCTTGCCGATCTGTCCGATACCGAACGGCGGCTTCATCCGTGCGCTGCCGAGCACGTTGGCGAAGTTGACGAAGATGCCCTGCGCGGTCTCCGGGCGGAGGTAGTGCATCCCCTCCTCGTTGTCCACCGGGCCGAGGAATGTCTTCAGCAGGCCCGAGAAGTTCTGCGGCTCGGTCCAGGCGCCGGCCTGGCCGGTGTCGGGGTCCTTGATGTCGGCCATGCCGTGGACGGGCGGGTGGCCGTGCTTCTCCTCGTATGCCTCGAGCAAGTGGTCGGCGCGGTAGCGCTTGTGCGTGTGCAGCGACTCCACGAGCGGGTCGGAGAACACCTCGACGTGCCCGGATGCCTCCCACACCTTGCGCGGCAGGATGACGGCCGAGTCGAGGCCGACAACGTCATCCCGGCCCTGCACGACGGTCTGCCACCACTGCTTCTTGATGTTCTCCTTGAGCGCCACGCCGAGCGGCCCGTAGTCCCATGCGGAACGCGAACCGCCGTAGATCTCTCCCGACTGGAAGACGAACCCCCTGCGCTTGGCGAGGTTGATGATGGCGTCGAGAGAATTGGCGGTGGCCACAGATAGCTCCAAAGATGGTCAGCCGCGCTGGGTGCGCGATCGAAGTAAGCGTTCAGTTTATCGATCAACCGGGATGCCGAGATTCAGGCGACGGATGCCGCGGCTCCCGACGCACGCACCCGCACCCTCAGCGACCGAGCGCCGCCACGACATTCGCGACGTCCTCTTCGTCGTTCCAGAGGTGGAAAGCGGCCCGCAGTCGGCCCGCGCGCCCGGAGGCGCGGATGCCCGCGGCGACGAGCCGGTCGAGGTCCGCGCGGTCGGGGTCGGCCCAGGTGACGATCGCCTGGTGCTGCTGCGGGATGCCGACGGCGTCGCACAGAGCGTCGCCGAGCCCGGCGGCGTATGACCAGACCTCCTCGATGTCGAGGTCGGCGAAGAAGCGGATCGCGGTTTCCGCTCCCGGCCACGCCGGCCACGCCGGCGAGACGTCGAAGCGCCGCGCATCCGCCGCGAGGTTCATGACGGGCCCGTAACAGGAGGCCCACACGCTCTCCCCTGCGAACCAGCCGGCCTGCAGGGGGGTGAGGAAGGGGTCGATGTCGGCGCCGACCGTCATGAACGCGACGCCGCGCGGCGCGCACAGCCACTTGTAGGCGTGGCACACGGTGACGTCGAACTGGGCGGCGTCGACAGGGTGCACTCCCGCGGCCTGGGTCGTGTCGCACAGGGTGAAGGCGCCGTGCGCGCTGGCGGCCGCGGCGATGGCCGTGGCATCCGCGACGACGCCTGTCGCCGACTGCACGAGAGAGAAGGCGACGAGCCAGGTGTCGTCGGTAATGGCCTCGGCGAGTTCGTCGATCGCGACGTGCCTGACGCGCACGCCCGGTCGCTGCATGAAGGGGAACACGATCGACGAGAAGTCACCGTCGACGCACAGCACCTCGGCGCCCTCCGGCACGGCCCCGGCGACGATGCTCGTGAGCACGCTCGTCTGCGAGCCGGCGGCGACACGGTCGGGTGTCACGCCGACGAGGCGCGCGTAGTGTGCACGGGTGCGCGCGATCATGCCGTCGTAATCCTGCGGGTCGCGGCGCGCGGTCGCCCACAGGTCGATGTCGCCGCGCAGTGCCGTCGCGGTCTCCCGGGTGGGGATGCCGATCGACGCCACCGCGAGAAAGTCGCGTCCGCCATCGAACTGGCTCATCGCGGTGAGAAGCTCAGGCGACGCGGTCTCTCTCGTCACAGGGGTAGCAGTCTTCATTGCACCATTGTGTCGTAGCGGCACCCTGTGCGGACCACCCGCTCGGCCTCGTCCCCTCCAGACTCGCTCAGTCGAGCGGCGACATCGCGTGCGCGCGCTCGATGATGCGCACGACCTCGAGCGACTCCCGCGGATCGACGGGCACGGGCGCCCCGTCGCGGATCGCCGCGGCCATTCCCGCATAGAACGCCGCGTAGTCGCCGGTCTCGGTCGGCACGCGCGTGAGCCCCGCCTCCGAACCGTCGATGCCGAGGGTCCCCCACTCGGTCTCCGGCGCGACCCCGAATCCGTCGTCGCCGGGCAGCATGCCGCCCTTGAGCTGCGGCTCCTGCACGTCGAGCCCGCCCACCGAGTAGCCCGCCGCGTCGCCCAGCACGCGGAAGCGCGGACCGTTCTGCGCCGCCGCCCGGCTCATGGTGAGGTGCGAGCGCACGCCGCTGGTGTGCAGCAGCGAGATGAAGGCGTCGTCTTCGCTATTGCCGCCGCGGATGCGCGCGAGCTCCGCCTGCTCCACCGTCGCCGGCCCGAAGAGGCGCAGCGCCTGGTCGATCAGGTGGCTGCCCAGGTCGAACGAGATGCCCGCACCCTGCTCGATGGTCGTCGTCTCCTGCCACTGGCCGGTCTTCGGGCGGCCCCAGCGCTCGAAGGTCGACTCGAACCGGTGCACCGCCCCGAGGGCGCCATCGGCGAGCAGCTTCTGCAAGGTGAGAAAGTCGCCGTCCCAGCGCCGGTTCTGAAAGACCGAGAGCGGATGCCCCGTCTCCTCCGCCTTGGCAATGAGCTTCTTCGCCTCCACCACCGTCGGCACGAACGGCTTGTCGATCACGACGGCTGCTCCCGCGTCGAGCGCAGCGCAGCCCTGCTCGAGATGAACGTGCGCCGGTGACGCGAGGATGACGAGGTCGAGGTCGCCAGCCCGGGCAAGCAGGGCTTCCGGCGAGTCGACGATCTCCGCGCCCGGGTGCAGCTCCCGCGCCTGCGCCTGGCGGTCCGGGTTTCCCGTCGCGATGAGGTCGAGTGAGAACGCCGGGTTCCCCGCGATGAAGGGGGCGTGGAAGATGCGGCCCGAGAGCCCGAAGCCGATGATTCCGGTGCGGATGGGTGTGGTGGTGGAGGACATCAGGCCAGACTAGTCGGCGGCTCCCGTCGCGCCGGTGCGCCGGGCGGGGGCGTCAGGCGGTCGGGGTGTCGACCGCTCCCCCGAAGCGCCGATTGCGGTTCGCGTAGAGCGACACCGCGTCCCACAACTGTTCCCGGGTGAAGTCGGGCCACAGTGTGTCGAGGAACACCATCTCGGCGTACGCGCTCTGCCAGAGCAGGATGTTGCTGGTGCGCTGTTCCCCCGAACTCCGCACGAACAGGTCGACGTCGGGTAG
>JAODAY010000225.1 GCA_025463665.1 Microbacteriaceae bacterium | reverse complement strand
GCTGGGCTGGGTCAGCGACGAGGTCCTGGCCGACGGCACCTTCGAGGTGGGGTTGGTGGCCCCGCCCGACCTCAACCGCCGACTGCTCCGCGTCGCGGCGTGGCGGCTGATCGGCGCCGTCGCGGAGTCGGCCACGAACGTCCGTGAGGTGAGCGACCAGGCGGGCGTGACCTTCGAGGTCGTGACGGGCACCCCTGGCGATCCCGATGGCTTCGCGACTCACGGGCACACGCTGCGCCTCCGCTTCACGTACGGCCGCTGAGCGGGAGGGCCGGTCGGCGGCGCCGAATTCCACCCAGGACCCCGCCATGCCTCCGCGCTAGTCTGCCGGGATGGAGGGTTTCGGGCTGCTGGCACCCGCAGAGCCGCGGCATGCGCAGGTCGATGCGGTGCTCGACCGCTTCTTCAGCCTCTCCCGCAAGCGCGCCGTTCCCCTCGGACCCGAATACGTCGCCCTCTGGGACGCGCTCGAGTCGAACACCAGCGGCGGAAAGCGGATGCGGCCGCGCATGGTCTTCGCCGCCTACGAGGCGCTCGGCGGCCGCGACCTTGAGGCCGCCGCATACGTTGGCGCGGCGTTCGAGCTGCTGCACACCGCGCTGATCGTGCACGACGACGTGATCGACCACGATTTCATGCGCCGGGGCGTCGCCAACATCTCGGGAACCTACCGCGACGCCGCGGCCGCCAGCGGCAGCAGCAAGGAGGTGGCGGAGCACGCTGGCATCTCGGCGGCCGTCATCGCGGGCGACCTCGCCCTGTTCAACTCCTACCGGCTCATCGACCGCAGTGGCGTCTCAGACATCGTGCGCTCGCGACTCCTCAAGGTGATGGATGACGCCCTGTTCGCCTCCGCCGCAGGCGAGCTCATCGACGTCGACTTCTCGATGGCCGCAGACGTTCCGCACGTCGACGACATCCTCACCATGGAGCGGCTTAAGACCGCCGTGTACTCCTTCGAGGGCCCGCTGCAGGCCGGTGCGATCCTGGCCGGCGCCTCCGAACAGGTGATTTCAACGCTTGGCGACTTCGGGCGGGAGATCGGCATCGCCTATCAGCTCGTCGACGACCTGCTGGGGGTGTTCGGCAAGGAGGCCGAGACCGGCAAGACCACGATGGGCGACCTGCGCGAGGGCAAGCGCACCGTCATGATCTCCTACGCGACGAGCACGGCCGAGTGGGCGACGATCTGCCCGCTCATCGGCAAGCCTGACCTGACCGACGACGAGGCCCATACGGTGCGGGCGGTGCTCGTCGCCTGCGGCGCCAAGTCCTTCGCCGAAGGGCTCGCCCGCTACTACGCCAACCGCGCCCTCGCCCGGCTCGCCGAGCCGCACATCCCGCCGGCTCTGCGCATGGAACTGCACCCCGTGGTCGACACCGTGCTCGGAAGGGTCAAGTGAACCGTCGCACGCAGTACGACCGGGTCGCCGAGGAAACCGCCAGCATCGTCATCCGCCGCTATTCCACGTCGTTCGGTCTCGCCGCCAGGCTGCTCGCCCCCGGCGTTCGCCAGCACGTCGAGAACATCTACGCCCTTGTGCGCGTCGCAGACGAGATCGTTGACGGTGCCGCGGTCGAGTCCGGCCTCGACACCGCGGGCGCCGGCCGGCAGCTCGACGAACTGGAGCGCGAGACGCAACTCGCGATGACCGAGGGTTTCAGCGCGAACCTCGTCGTGCACGCCTTCGCGCTCACGGCGCGCGAGACGGGATTCGGCAGCGAATACACCGCGCCGTTCTTCGACTCGATGCGCACCGACCTCACCGCGACCGCGCACGACCAGGAGAGCTTCGACCGCTATGTCTACGGCTCGGCCGAGGTCGTCGGCCTCATGTGCCTGCGCGCCTTCCTCGTCGGGGTCGAGGTCAGTGAGCAGCAGAACGCCCGATTCGTCGAGGGGGCCTCGGCTCTCGGCGCCGCCTTCCAGAAGGTCAACTTTCTGCGCGATCTCGCAGCCGACTTTGAGACGCTGGGGCGCAGCTACTTTCCCGGCGTCAGCGTCGACTCATTCACCGAAGAGGACAAGAACCGCTTGCTCGACGATATTGACCACGACCTGCGCGTCTCGGCCCGAACGGTGCGGCAACTCCCCGCGGGCAGCCGTCGTGCCGTCGCCCTCGCCCAAGGGCTCTTCGCCGAACTGTCGGTGCGGCTGCGTGCGACGCCGGTCGACCGCCTGCGCCGCGTGCGGGTGCGCGTTCCCAACCCGGTGAAGCTGCGCATCGCGGCCGCCGCGGCCATCGGGAGGATCCCGTGAGCCGCGTCATCGTCATCGGCGGCGGAATCAGCGGGCTCGCCTCCGCCGCGCTGCTCGCGCGCGACGGCCACACGGTCACCGTGATGGAGAAGCGCGACGACCTCGGCGGCAGGGCCGGCTCGTGGCGCAGCGGTGGTTTCCGCTTCGACACCGGTCCCTCCTGGTACCTCATGCCCGAGGTGTTCGACCACTTCTACAAGCTGCTCGGCACGAGCGCCGAGGAGCAGCTCACACTGGTAACCCTCGATCCCGGTTACCGGGTGTATTTCGAGGACGAGCAGGAGCCCCTCGATATTTCGGCCAGCCGCGACGAGAACATCGCGCTCTTCG
>JAODAY010000213.1 GCA_025463665.1 Microbacteriaceae bacterium | reverse complement strand
CTAAATAGCTCGACGTCGAGACAGTTGGACCGGCCGCGGTCAGGGTCGCGGATGCGGGGCCGTATACATTTGGTCGAATGAAGGCAAACAACCACCTCGACCGTTTCTACAGCGTGATCCCCGCCGGCGGCATCGGATCGCGCCTGTGGCCGCTGTCCCGCGCGGACGCGCCGAAGTTTCTGCACGACCTCACCGGCAGTGGTCAGACGCTGCTGCGCGACACCTGGGATCGCCTGGTTCCGCTCTCGGGCGAGGACCGCGTCATGGTCGTGACCGGCCGGGCGCACCGGGCGGCCGTCGAGCTGCAGCTGCCAGAACTGACCGACCCGAACGTCGTGCTCGAGAGTGAGCCGAAGGACTCGACGGCCGCCATCGGCCTCGCCGCCGCCATTCTCGTGCGGCGCGAGCCCGATGTGATCATCGGCTCGTTCGCCGCCGACCACGTCATCAAAGACAAGCGCGGGTTCCGCCGCTCCGTCATGGAGGCGGCCGCAGTGGCGGAGGCCGGCTACATTGCGACCATCGGAATCACGCCGACCGAACCCGCGATCGGCTTCGGCTACATCCACTGCCGCGGCGAACTCGCCGTCGACGGTGCGCCGAACGCCCTCTTCGTCGACACCTTCGTCGAGAAGCCCGACCTGGAGACCGCGCAGGCCTATCTCGCGAGCGGGAGCTACCTCTGGAACGCGGGCATGTTCATCTCCCGCGCCGACGTGCTGCTCGAACAGATCGGCAAGTCCAAGCCCGAGCTCCTCGCCGGCCTCAACGAACTCGCCGACGCGTGGGACACCCCCGCTCGCGGGGCCGTCGTCGACAAGGTCTGGCCGGCGCTCGAAAAGATCGCCATCGACTACACCGTCGCCGAACCCGCGGCGCAGGCCGGGCGGCTCGCCGTCATCCCCGGTGCCTTCGACTGGGACGACGTGGGCGACTTCGCCTCGATCGGCAAGCTCCACTCCGGCGGACGCAAGAAGGACCTCGCGATCCTCGGGGAGAACGCCCGGGTGCTCGCCGACTCCTCGAGTGGCGTCGTGATCAGCCAGAGCGGACGCCTCATCTCGCTCATCGGGGTCACGGACATCGTCGTCGTCGACACCCCCGACGCGCTCCTGGTCACCACGACGGCGAACGCGCAGCGGGTGAAGTCGGTCGTCGACGCGCTCAAGCTCTCCGGACGCACAGACGTTCTTTAGGGCGGCTCGTCGGATGCCGAGCGCGGCCGTATCGAACGGGTAACGAAGCGACGCGGCATCCGCCCGGCGCCCTGCGCGACGGCCGTGATCGCTAGCATCCTCCTATGGCCACTAAGACTCTTGTTCTGATCGCAGCGCTTGCCGCATCCACTTTCGTGCTCTCGGGGTGCGCCGCTGCGCCGGAGAGCACCGAGGACGCCGCCGCCGCCGAATACTGCGCGCGCATGGTGACGAACTCAGGCGGCCTCGAGGACCGCTCGTTCAACCAGTCGAGCTGGGAGGGACTGCAGGCCGCCGCCGACGAGTTCGGAATCGAGGTCGACGCGCTCGTCTCGCAGAACGAGACCGACCTCGCCCCCAACGTCGAGCAGGCCGTCGAGACCGGGTGCCAGTTCGTGCTCACGGTGGGCTGGGAGCTCGCCGAAGCCACCTCGAGCGAAGCAGAAGCAAACCCCGACCTGCACTTCGCGATAGTCGACGAGCTCGTCGAGGGCGACAACATCAAGCCCATCGTGTTCGACACCGCCCAGGCCGCGTTCCTCGCGGGGTACCTCGCGGCGGGCGTGAGCAAGACCGGGGTTGTCGGCACATTCGGCGGAGGCAACCAGCCACCCGTCACCCTCTTCATGGACGGCTTCGTCGACGGCGTCGCGCACTACAACGACAAGCACGGCTCGGCCGTGACGGTTCTGGGGTGGAATAAGGAGACGCAGGACGGTCTGTTCACCGGCGACTTCGAGAACGTGAGCCTCGGCAAGAGCCTCACCGATGGTCTCCTCGACCAGAACGCCGACGTTATCCTCCCCGTCGCGGGGCAGGTCGGCGAGGGTGCCGGAGCCGCGATCCTCGAACGGGGCAACGCCTCGCTCATCTGGGTCGACAACGACGGCTACGACACGCTGCCCGCGGAACTGCGCTCGATCCTGCTCACCAGCGTTCTCAAGAACACCCAGGACGCCGTGGTCGACATCGTCGGCAACGACCTCGACGGTGACTTCGACAACGCGCCGTTCGTGGGAACACTCGAGAACGGCGGAGTCGACATCGCCCCCTTCCACGACCTCGAGTCGCTCGTGCCGGCCGAGCTGTCCGCCGAACTCGACGCACTGCGGGAATCGATCGTGTCGGGGGAGATCGAAGTCACCTCCCCCTCCTCCCCATAGCAGATCATCACTCCCCCCAGAACGGGGCGTCCCGCCGATTCGGCCCCCTGAACAGCCCGCCGCAGGCCCCGGATTTCGCGGAATCACGCGCTTTGTAACGTCTGTGCGACGGATCTCGAATTCGTCCTATCGCGCGCGAAACATTCGGTAACGTGGAGAAACTGATCCCGGCTGCTCGGTCGGGCCCGTCTTGGAGGACACACCTTGAGAATCACTTCCCGCAAGGCCACGTTGAGCGGCCTCGCCCTGATCGGAACCAGCGCCCTCATGCTGACCGGTTGCGCGGCAGCCCCCGAAGAAGACAACACCACAGCGGCCGCAGACAGCGACTTCCTTCCCTGCATGGTCTCCGACGCCGGCGGCTTCGACGACAAGTCGTTCAACCAGCTCGGCTTCGAGGGACTGAACAAGGCGGCCGACGAGCTCGGCGTCGAACCGAAGACCGTCGAGTCCTCCGCCGAGACCGACTACGCCCCGAACCTGACAAACCTCGTCGACCAGGGCTGCAGCCTCATCGTCACCGTCGGCTTCGCGCTCGCCAACGCGGCTTCCGAGTCGGCAGCGGCCAACCCCGACGTCGAGTACGTCAGCATCGACGACACCGTCGACCTTGACTTCGACGGCAAGACCGATCAGGACAACGTCAAGCCCCTCGTCTACGACACGGCGCAGGCTGCGTTCCTCGCCGGCTACGCGGCGGCCAGCTACTCGAAGACCGGAGTCGTCGGAACCTTCGGCGGTCAGAACTTCCCGACCGTAACCATCTTCATGGACGGCTTCGCCCAGGGCGTCGCGCACCACAACGAGGTCAAGGGAACCGACGTGAAGGTTCTCGGCTGGGACGGCAAGGACGGCGTCTTCACCGGTGGCTTCGTCGCCGGCACCGACGCGCAGAACGCGGCCCAGGGCCTCATCGACCAGAACGTCGACGTGCTGCTGCCCGTCGGTGGCCCGATCTACCAGAGCGCCGCCGCGGCCATCCGCGGTGCCGGCCGGGAGATCGCACTCATCGGCACCGACGCTGACGTCTACGAGAGCGACCCCACCGTCGCCGACCTGCTCATGACCTCCATCCGCAAGGGAATGGACCTCAGCACCTACGAAGCCGTCCTGGCTTCGGGCGAGGGCGACTTCTCCAACGAGGCGTACCTCGGAACACTCGAGAACGAGGGAGTCAGCCTCGCCGACTTCCACGACTGGAGCGACAAGGTCGACGCCGGTCTGGCCGACGAGCTCGACGAGCTCAAGGCATCGATCATCAGCGGTGACGTTGAGGTTACTTCTTACCTCGCGGAGTAGTCAGCCTTGCGTCACGAAGGGGGCCAGCTTCGGCTGGCTCCCTTCGCCCGCTTAACCCCGAGGCGGTCACGGAACCGTTACCGCCTCCGTAGAATCGGAAACCATGAAGCTCGAACTTCGCGGCATCACGAAGAAATTCGGTGCCCTCGTCGCCAACGACCACATCGATCTCACCATAGAACCGGGCGAGATCCACGCCCTCCTGGGTGAGAACGGCGCGGGAAAGTCCACCCTGATGAACGTTCTCTACGGCCTGTACCAGGCCGACGAGGGCGACATCCTGCTGGACGACGTCGTGCAGCGCTTCAGCGGCCCCGGCGACGCCATGGGGGCGGGCATCGGCATGGTGCACCAGCACTTCATGCTCATCCCGGTGTTCACCGTCGCCGAGAACGTCATGCTCGGCAACGAACAGACGACGGCAGGCGGCGTGCTCGACCTCCCGAGCGCACGCAAGAAGGTCGCCGAGATCTCCGCGCGCTTCGGCTTCGGCATCGACCCGGACGCCCTCGTGGAGGACCTCCCGGTCGGCGTGCAGCAGCGGGTCGAGATCATCAAGGCTCTCTCCCGCGACGCCCGCGTGCTCGTGTTCGATGAGCCGACAGCGGTGCTCACCCCGCAGGAGACCGATGAGCTCATGGCGATCATGCGCCAGCTCAAGGCCGCGGGCACATCCATCGTCTTCATCACGCACAAGTTGCGCGAGGTGCGCGAAGTCGCGGACCGCATCACCGTCATCCGCCTCGGCAAGGTCGTCGGAGAAGCCGACCCCGCCGCCACCAACGCCGAACTGGCGACCCTTATGGTCGGCCGCGCCGTCGACCTCACCGTCGACAAGGGCCTGGCGAACCCCGGCAAGGCCATGCTCGTCGTCGACGACGTGTCCATTGTCGATCCGCGCGGCAACGTGGTCGTCAAGAATGTCAGCTTCGAGGTCAGGGCCGGCGAGGTGCTGGCCATCGCCGGCGTGCAGGGCAACGGCCAGACCGAGCTCACCGAGGCCCTGCTCGGACTCCAGCCGCACGTAACCGGATCGATAAGACTCGACGGCAAGGAGATCGCCCACCTCAGCGTGCGCAAAATCCTCGACTCCGGCGTCGGCTTCGTGCCGGAAGACCGCACCGAAGACGGGCTCGTCGCCGAGTTCACCATCGCCGAGAACCTCATGCTCGACCGCAGCGACGGGGCCCCGTTCGTGCGGGGCCTCGGGCTCCGCCTCCGCGAGCTCGACGTCTT
>JAODAY010000199.1 GCA_025463665.1 Microbacteriaceae bacterium | reverse complement strand
CGGGAGCGGTGAAGGTCACCTTGACTACTTTCGGGTGGTTGTGGTCGGGTCGAGCGCGTCACGGAGAGCGTCACCGAAGAGGTTGAATCCGAGGCAGATTACGGCAATCGCAATGCCGGGGAAGATGGCGGCGGTCGGCGCGCGGTCGATGTACTGCTGTGCGTCGGAGAGCATGATGCCGAGGCTCGCGGTGGGCGGCTGGATGCCGAGTCCGAGAAAGGACAGCAGAGCCTCTCCGATCACAGCGACAGGCATGATCACGGTGGCCTGCACGATGATCGCGGACACGGCGTTGGGCAGCACGTGCCGGAAGATGATGCGCAGCCCGCTCGCATTCATGGTGGTTGCGCTCAGCACGAAGTCACTCTCCTTGATGCGCAGCGTCTCCCCGCGCACCACCCGGATCATGGTCGGGATCTGTGCCACCCCGAGCGCCACCGCGGCGTTGCCGAGGCTCGGGCCGCTGATCGCGGCGAGTCCCACGGCGATGATCAGGAAGGGGAAGGCGAGCGTCACATCGGTGAGGCGGGAAATGATGCCGTCGAGCCACTTCCAGTAGCCCGCGAGGAGCCCCAGTGGGGTGCCGACGATCACCGCGAGCAGCACCGAGAGAATGCCCACCTGCAGGGAGACCTGTATCCCGAAGACCATGCGGGAGAAGATGTCGCGCCCGAGGTCGTCGGTCCCGAGGATGTACCCGACTGTGCCCGGCGCCTGGAACGGGGCGTCGAAGTGCACCTCGGAGGGGCCGTGCGGTGCGATCAAGGGCGCGATCAGCCCGACGATCACGACGACGAGCAGCATGATTCCGCCCGTGAGGCCGAGCGGGTTGTGCACGAGCGAGGTCCACACGCGGCCACGAGCGGATCCGAGGCTGGCGCCTGTGGTGTCGGCCGGGGGCGTTTCGATGATGGTCATCAGTTGCTTCCTCCAACCCTGATCTTCGGGTTGATGACGGAGTACAGGATGTCGACGGCGAGGTTGATGAGGATGTAGCCGACGGTGATGATGAGCACCACGGCCTGGATGACCGGGTAGTCGCGGGTGAAGACGGCGTCGAGCGTGAGTTTTCCGAAGCCGGGCAGGGCGAAGATGCGCTCGGTGACGACGGCGCCCGAGATGAGGCCGCCGAGTTGGAGTCCGACGATCGTCACCACGACGATGAGCGAGTTGCGCAGTCCGTAGTTCACCAGTACCCGACGGCGTCCGAGCCCCTTGGCACGAGCGGTGCGCACGTAGTCCGTCTTCATCGTCTCGATCATCGACGCCCGGGTCTGCCGCATGATGACCGCCGCGAGTCCCGTTCCGAGGATCAGGGCCGGAAGCGTGAGGTGGTAGATCGCCCCGAGTGGGTCCTCTGCCATCGGCACGTAGCCCGATGCGGGGAACACCCCGAGGATCACCGCGAGGTAGAGGATCGCGAGAATGCCGAGCCAGAAGTTCGGCACGGACAGCCCGATGAGAGCGAAGGCGTTCGCGACCCACTCGGGCCATTTTCCGCGGAATCGTTCGGCGATGACGCCGAGCACGATGCCGATGACGATGGCCACGACCAGTGCGTATGCGGAAAGCCACAGGGTCACCGGCAGGGTGGTCGCGACCAGGTCGGTGACGGCCGTGCCGGTGCGCGTCGACTGGCCGAAGTCGCCGCGGAGCATGTTGCCCACGAACGAGAAGTACTGCGTTGCCAGCGAGTCGTCGAGCCCGAGTTGCGCCCGGATCTCGACCAGTCGTTCGGGTGACGCCTCCTCACCCGCCATGGCGAGCGCCGGGTCTCCCGGGAGCTGTCGCACGCCGATGAAGACGACGAGCGACGCCAGGATCAACGTGATGGCGGACTGCCATAGACGGGTGAGGATGTACCGGTTCATGTGCGTTGCTACTCCGCCTCGACGAATGCCGCGTGTGAGAGGTGCACGACGCCGTCGGCGAAAGTCTCCACACCGGCGATATCGGTCGAGTAGGCGGTGAGGCTGCGCACCCGGTAGAGGTAGATCACCGGGTTCTCCTCCTGCACGATCTCGACGACCTGGCCGTAGATCTCCGCGCGCTCGGCCGGATCGTTGATCGTCGCGGCCTCGTCCATCAGGTCGTCGACCTCAGGGTTGCTGTAGCCGGAGTAGTTGTTGCCGCCCCCGGTGGAGAGGAAGTTGTACATGTTGCCGTGCGGATCGACGCGACCGGACCAGCCGAGCTGGAGGGCCTCGAAGTCGCCCCGGGTCTGCACGTCGAGAAGGGTGGAGTACTCGACGGGCGCGATGGTCAGCTCGAACCCGCCCTCCGCGACGGCGGCCTGCAGCGCCTGCGCGAATCGCAGGGTGTCGGGGTTGTTGCTCACCTGCATCGTTATCGGGAACGGAACACTGACGCCCGCGTCCTCGAGGATCTTCTTCGCGCCCTCCGGGTCGTACTCGGGGCAGGCCTCGCTGGCCTCAGAGGCGAAGGGGCTCGCGGGCGAGATGGGCGAGCAGGCCGGCGAGTACCAGTTGCTGAATACGGATGACACGAGTGCCTCCCGGTCGACGGACATCGACAGGGCCTCGCGGATGTCTGGGTTGGTGGCGAGCGGCGTGTCGATCTCGGCGGGCGGGGTGCCGATGCCGTTGACGTTGCCGAGGTTGAGCGTGAGCCCCTGGTAGCCGAGGGACCCGACCTGCAGCACCCCGATGCCCTCCGAGTCGGCGAGCGAGTCGACGTCCTGGGTCGAAATCGTGTCGGCGACCTGCACGTCGCCGGACTTCAGGTTCGCCGAGCGAATGTTGGAGTCGGTGATGATGCGGTAGGTGATCGAGTCGAGGTGCACGTTCTCGGCGTCGTAGTACAGCGGGTCGCGCTCGACGGTGATCGAGGTCTGCGGAATGCGCTCGCCGAACTTGAATGCTCCGACACACACCGGGCTGTCGCCGAAGGCGTCGCCCTTCTCGGCGAGGGCCTGCGGTGAGAGGATCATGCCGGCGCGGTCGGCCAGCGCCGCGGTGAGCGGTGCGAATGGCTCCGAGAAGGTGACCTCGACGTGGGTCGGGTCGATCGCGGCGACAGCCGTGATCGGTCCGAGTTCGCTCTTGCGGGATGAGCCCTCGAGGGTCAGGCCGCGTTCGATGGTCTGTGCGACGGCATCGGCGTCGAGGCCCGATCCGTCCGCGAAGACGATCCCCTTGCGCACGGGGATGGTGACCGTGAGGCCGTCGCTCGAGACGTCGGGCAATTCGGACGCGAGCATCGGCACGATCTCACCGTCCGCATCGATGTCATAGAGCTTCTCGCACATCGTCTGCATGACGTAGCGCGTATAGAGGGACGACGACGTGGTGGGGTCGAGGCGGTCCGGTTCGGCGGAGAGCGCCATGACGAGGTCTCCACCCTCGACGATGGTCTGGTCACCGATGGGCGCGGAGGTCACGTCCTCACCCTGTGGGCTCTCCTCGTTCGTCTGCACCTGCTGGCAGGCGGTCACGCTGAGGGCGAGTCCGAGAACCACGATCGGGATCAGGGCCTTGCGTGCGACGGAGCTGGTCTTCTGCGGCGAGAACCGCGAGTGCGATGGGAGCATTCGAATCTTTCGGTCGGCGAGTTCAGCGTTTCGGCGGTGATTGAATACAATCATGGTCAAAGTATCGTCGTCGTATACAACATGTTACAAGGGTGTAAATCCTGCTGGCCGTCAATCTGAGTTGACAATCGCGGTCGTCGTCAACTACGGTTGACGCCATGGACCACCCGAGCATCCACACCCTCGCAGGCGAGGCGGGGTCCAACGACCCGATCACAGCGCTCAACGCAATCGCCGAGCTGCACCGCGAGCTCGACCGGGTAGAGGCGGTCACCGTTCGCGCGGCCCGCAACGCCGGGGCGTCCTGGCAGCTCATCGCACTCGCGCTCGGCGTCTCCCGCCAGGCGGTACACAAGAAGTATGGGCGCGCATAGCGCTCACCCGACAGAGAAGAAACCATGAGCACTTCCACGTCCGCCTCCGCGCGTCGCCGCGGTCTCCGCGCCCCCACAGACGACGGCCCACGCGCCAGCTTCGCGCAACTCCTGCCCTACCTGACCGAGCATAAAAAAGTGCTCGCCGTCGTGATCGTGCTGAGCGCGCTGGGCGCCGCGGCCTCCCTCGCGCAGCCCCTGCTCGTCAGCCAGGTCATCACGGTCGTCGAAGCGGGGGGCGGGCTCGGGATCATCGTCTGGGCGCTCATCGGATTGGTCGTGGCATCCGCTTTGATCAGCGGTTTTCAGCACTACCTGCTGCAGCGCACCGGAACCTCCGTTGTTCTCTCCGCCCGCCGACAGCTCGTGGCCCGGATGCTGCGGCTGCCCATCCGCGAATTCGACACGCGGCGCACCGGTGACCTCGTCTCGCGCGTCGGCTCCGACACCACCCTGCTGTACGCCGTGATCACGCAGGGACTCATCGACGCGGTCGGCGGCGCCCTGCTCTTCGTCGGCGCGCTCGTTGCGATGTTCATCATCGACCCGGTGCTGCTCTCGCTCACGGTTCTCGTCGTCGCGGTCTCGGTGATCACGGTCGTGCTGCTCTCCGGGCGCATCCGTGAGGCCAGTGCCAAGCAGCAGGCCAAGGTAGGCGACCTCGCGGCGGCGGTCGAACGCGCGATCAGCGCCATCCGCACCGTGCGGGCCTCCAACGCGACCGAGCGCGAGATCGCCACGGTGCACCTTGACGCGAAGGGCGCCTGGACGGCCGGGATCCAGGTCGCGAAGGTCTCGGCTCTCGTCGTGCCCGTCGCCGGCATCGCCCTGCAGGTTTCGTTCCTCGTCGTGCTCGGCGTCGGCGGCTTCCGCGTCGCGAACGACTCGATCACGATCGCCGACCTCGTCGCGTTCATCCTCTTCCTGTTCCTCATGATCCAGCCGCTCGGCCAGGCCTTCGGCGCGATCACATCGGTCAACCAGGCCCTCGGCGCGCTCGGACGCATCCAGGAGATCATCGCGCTGCCCTCAGAGGACGAGGCAGACGCGGCCCACGCCGAGCTCGCCGCTCCCCCGGTCGCGACCGACGCCGCGATCTCGTTCGAGCTCGTCGAGTTCACCTACCCGAAGGAGGCGGTCGCCGCCCACCGCGCGGTCGTCGACCCTGCGGCGACGGATGCCACAGACGAACCCGCCGCCGACCTCACCGTTTTGCGCGGCGTCTCGTTCAGTGCCCAGCGGGGGCAGCGCACGGCGCTCGTCGGCCCGTCCGGCGCGGGCAAGAGCACGATCCTCGCCCTCATCGAGCGCTTCTACGACCCGACCGCGGGCATCGTGCGCCTCGGCGGAGTCGACGTGCGCGCGATCAACCGGGAGCACCTGCGCTCGCAGATCGGCTACGTCGAGCAGGACGCCCCGGTGCTCGCGGGGACG
>JAODAY010000194.1 GCA_025463665.1 Microbacteriaceae bacterium | reverse complement strand
ACGAGATCGACGCGGTCGGTCGTCACCGCGGCGCCGGAGTCGGCGGCGGCAACGACGAGCGCGAGCAGACGCTCAACCAGCTCCTCGTCGAGATGGACGGCTTCGACGTCAAGTCCAACGTCATCCTCATCGCCGCGACGAACCGACCAGACGTGCTCGACCCCGCGCTGCTTCGTCCCGGCCGCTTCGACCGCCAGATCGGCGTCGACTCGCCCGACCTCCAGGGCCGCAAGCAGATCCTCGAGGTGCACGGAAAAGGCAAGCCGCTCGCCAAGGGCGTCGACCTCGAAGTGCTCGCGCGCAAGACGCCCGGCTTCACCGGCGCCGACCTCGCGAACGTGCTCAACGAGGCTGCGCTGCTCACCGCTCGCAGCAACGCCCAGCTCATCGACAACCGTGCGCTCGACGAGGCCGTCGACCGCGTGATGGCCGGTCCGCAGCGCCGCACCCGCCTCATGAACGACAAAGAGAAGCTCATCACGGCGTACCACGAGGGTGGCCACGCCCTCGCCGCCGCCTCGATGCGCAACACCGACCCGGTGACCAAGGTCACGATCCTGCCCCGCGGTCGCGCGCTCGGCTACACGATGGTGCTGCCGCTCGAAGACAAGTACTCCGTCACGCGCAACGAGCTGCTCGACCAGCTCGCCTACGCGATGGGCGGCCGCGTCGCGGAGGAGATCGTGTTCCATGACCCGACGACCGGCGCGTCGAACGACATCGAGAAGGCGACCTCGATCGCCCGCAAGATGGTCACCGAATACGGCATGAGCGCTCGCGTCGGTTCGGTCAAGCTGGGCCTGACGGCGGGGGAGCCGTTCCTCGGCCGCGATATGGGTGCCAGCCGCGACTACTCCGACGACGTCGCCCGCACGATCGACGACGAGGTGCGCCTCCTCATCGAGCAGGCGCACGACGAGGCCTGGCAGGTGCTCAACACCAACCGTGACGTTCTCGACCGGCTCGCCTCCGAGCTGCTCGAGAAGGAGACCCTCGACCACAACCAGCTGGCCGCGATCTTCGAAGGTCTCGAGAAGCTGCCCGAGCGCCCGCTGTGGCTCTCGAGCACCAACCGTCCGCTCTCCGACCGGCCGCCCGTGAAGGTGCCGGCCAAGGCGCCGATCGACCCGGAGGTCGTCGACGGTGGAGTCGACTCCGAGCCGCCTGCCCCGAAGCACTCGCCGCGCCCGGTCAAGACGCCCGGCATCGCGACCGCCTGATCGAATGCCGATCGACACCGGACGCATAGAGGCGGCGGTGGCTGAGCTCATTGCCGCCATCGGCGAGGACCCCACGAGGGCGGGTCTGAGATCCACGCCGCACCGCGTTGCCCAGGCCTACTCGGAGTTCTTCGCGGGTCTCGACGTCGACCCGCTCAGCCACCTCAGCGAGACCGTCGACCTCGCTGAGGGCGAAACCGGCGAGGCCGTGATAGTCCGCGACATCGAGTTCCGATCGATATGCGAACACCACCTGTTGCCGTTCCTCGGCGTCGCCCACATCGCCTATGTGCCTGACGCCAAGGTCGTCGGCCTCGGCCGTCTGCCGCGCGTGGTCGACACTCTCGCGTCGCGCCCGCAGTTGCAGGAGCGCCTCACCGAGGAGATCGCAGACGCCATCGATCGCGGAATCGCGCCTCTCGGCGTGCTCGTCGTGCTCGACGCGGTTCACCAGTGCGTGTCCTCGCGCGGCCCCCGCCAGGCGGGCAGTTCGACCGTCACGGTGGCGAGCCGAGGAAAGCTGAGCGAGACTAGTTCACGAGCGGAGATCATTTCGCTGATCGGAGGTCCACATTGGTGAACAATGACATGGTTTTGGTTCGTCGAGTGCCGCGCCCGCGGCCGCGAATCATGGGCATTCTGAACGTGACCCCTGACTCGTTCAGTGACGGCGGAAGCTGGCAGAACGTCGACGAGGCCGTCGAGCATGCCGTCGAACTGCACAAGCAGGGCGCAGACATCATCGATGTGGGCGGTGAGTCCACCCGCCCCGGCGCCGATCGCGTCTCCCCGGAGGAAGAGCAGCAGCGCGTTCTGCCCGTCGTGCGTGAGCTCAGCTCCCGCGGCATTCGGGTGAGTGTCGACACCATGAACTCGACCACCGCGCGGGCGGCGGCCGAGGCCGGAGCCAGCATCATCAATGACGTCTCCGGCGGACTCGCCGACGAGGAGATGTACCGCGTGATCTCCTCGCTCGAGGTGGACTACATCGTGTCCCACTGGCGCGGACACAGTAAGGACATGAACGACCTCGCGCGCTACAACGATGTCGTTGGTGACGTGCGCACCGAGTTGCAGCAGCGCGTCGCCGAGCTCATCATCTGGGGCGTCGACGAGAACCGCATCATCATCGACCCCGGCCTCGGCTTCGCCAAGCAGGGCCAGCAGAACTGGCAGTTGCTCGGCCGGCTCGACCGGCTCGAGAGCCTCGGCTTCCCCATCATGATCGGCGCCTCTCGCAAGGGCTTCGTCGGCGAGCTGCTCTCCGACGAGCAGGAGATGACCGAGCGCGACCCCGCGACCGCCGTCGTGAGTGCCCTCGCCGCCCAGTCGGGCGCCTGGGGTGTGCGCGTGCACGATGTCGAATCCACGAAGGCCGCTCTCGCGGTCTGGAGCGCGTGGGAAAAGGGAGCCACCGCGTGAACCCGCTCGACCAGATCACCCTGACTGGTCTTCGCGCGTCGGCGTTCCATGGTGTGCTCGAGGCCGAGCGCCGCACCGGCCAGGTGTTCATCGTCGACGTAGTCGTGCGCCTCGACCTTGCGGCAGCCGCCGCGAGCGACGAGCTCGGGCTCACCATCCACTACGGCGAACTCGCCGAGGAGATCGTGGCGGCCGTCGAGAGCGACCCCGTCGACCTCATCGAGACCGTCGCCGAGCGCGTCGCGGCCGTGGTGCTCGGGCACCGCGCGGCGCAGCTCGTGACCGTGACCGTGCACAAGCCGAGCGCGCCCATCACGGTGCCCTTCGCCGATGTGTCGGTCACGATCCACCGCGGCCGGTCGTGAGCGTCGCCGTGCCGCCGGCGGCGGTGTAATGGTGCGCGAGGAGCGGCTGCGCGTGCAGATGCCCGCAGTTCTCTCGCTCGGCAGCAACCTCGGAGACCGTGAGCGCACGATCCGCGAGGCGGTCGCCGAGATCGGCCGGCTGCCCGGTGTCACCGTCGTCGCGGCATCCGGTCTCGTGGAAACGGCCGCCCTCAAGCCGCACGGCGTCGACACCGAAGCGCCCGCCTACCTCAACGCCGTCGTCGCCGCCCGCACGAGCCTCAGCCCGGAGCAGCTGCTCGACGCACTCGGGGGCATCGAGTCGAGGCACGGGCGAGTGCGCGAGGAGCGCTGGGGCGACCGCACCCTCGACATCGACATCGTCGCGTTCGACGGCCTGCGCATCGATTCGGAGCGGCTCACCGTGCCGCACCCGCGCGCCGCAGACCGTGCCTTCGTTCTCGTGCCCTGGCTCGACATCGAACCGACCGCCGCACTGGTGGGGCTCGGACGAGTCGATCGCCTCCCCGCCGCCGACCCCGCCCGGGTGCGGCACTACGACGCGGAGCCACTCCTGTGACGAAGACTCGCCCCTCGATCCTCCTGCTCATCGCGGTGCTCGCCGGGGTGGTCGGCTGGTTGCTCGAGATGGCGCTCGTGGCGTCGGGTCGAGCCGCGGTCGTGCCGCCGCTCACGCTCGCGACGGCGCTCGCGCTCATCGGTATCATCGTCGTCGTGCTTGCCCTCCCGGTCTCCCGGGTGGCGCGCGGAACCGCGACCACGCACGTCGACCCGTTCTTTGCCACGCGCGTCGTCGTGCTCGCCAAGGCGGCCAGCATCACCGGCGCGCTGATCGGCGGCGCGGCCATCGCGGTGCTGGTGTTCCTGCTCACACGGTCGGTCGTGCCGGGCGGCGACGCGCTCGCCCCCGCGATCGCCACGGCCGTGGCATCCGTCGTGCTGGTCGCAGGCGGCCTCATCGCCGAGCGAATGTGCACGCTTCCCCCGTCAGACGAAGACCCGCCCGAGGAACAGAGCAGCAGGGAGCGCGCGTGAGCAACCGACTGGATCTACCCGAGGCGGAGTGGCGCCGTGTCTCGCCGCGCTACATCGTCGTCGATGTCGTCGGCTACATCATCACGGCGGTGATCTTCGTGGGGGCGGCGGCCGTGGTGTCGTATTTCATCGAACTGACCGTGCTGTGGATTGGGACCGGCGTCCTCGCGGTCCTGTTCCTGCTCACGATCGTGCTCACCCCGCGCCGGGTGCGTTCCATCGGCTACCAGCTGCGCGACGATGACATGCTCTTTCGCCGCGGCATACTGTTTCAACGCTTCGTCGCCGTGCCTTACGGGCGCATGCAGCTCGTCGACATCAACCGCGGCCCGCTCGCCCGCGCGCTCGGGCTCAGCGAGTTGAAGTTCGTGACGGCGGCCGCCGCGACCGGCGTCGTCATCCCCGGCCTCGCCGAGACCGACGCCGAGGAGTTGAGAGACCGCCTCGTCGCGCTGGCCGAGAGCCGCAGGGCCGGGCTGTGACCGACGCGCCCGAGACGCGGTTCACCGACGGTGCGTGGCACCACCTCCACCCGCTGACACCGCTGCTGCGCGGCGGTGTCGCCTTCGTCGCGATCGTCGGCTTCGTGCTCTACAACCTCCGCGACATCCTGATCGAAATGGTCCTCAACGGCGGGCAGGGTGCACGCGACGAACCGCTCGTCTGGCTCTACGAGAGCGGCTACTTCTGGATCGCCGTTCTCGTCTTTCTCGGCGGGCTCGGGATCGTGGTCGCCGGCTACTTTCTCTCCTGGCGCATGAACACCTTCCGCATCACGGAGGAGGTCGTCGAGGTGCGCAGCGGCATCCTGTTCCGGCGCAACCGCAGGGGACGCCTCGATCGCATCCAGGGCATCAACATCAGCCGCCCGCTCATCGCCCGGCTGGTGGGCGCGGCCCGGCTCGAGGTCAACGTCGCGGGGCAAGACGCCAACATCAAGCTCGACTACCTCGCCTCCCGCTCGGCCGACGACCTGCGCGCAGACGTGTTGCGTCTCGCCTCCGGCACGAAGGTGGCCGTGGCTACCGCGCAGGCCGAGGCCGAAATGGCGCCGACGGATGCCGCGGGCCACCCCGTCACGCGCGCCAACGTGAGCCACCTCATCGATCAGCGCGTGGCCGAACTGCTCGGACCGGAGCGCGACCCCGACCTCGCACCGCCCGAATCGGTCGTGAACATGAACCTGGGGCGGCTCATCGGCTCGCTCCTGCTCAGCGGGTTCAGCGTCTTCGTGATCCTCTTCATCGCCGGCATCATCTGGGGCGCCGCCGCCACCGGGTCGCCGCTGTTCCTCATCGGATTCCTCCCGGCGATCATCGGCATGAGCAGCTTCTACATCACACGATTCACCCGGTCGCTGCGCTTCAGCATCGCCGGAACCCCCGACGGCGTGCGCATCGGCTTCGGTCTGCTGTCGACCAGCAACCAGACGCTGCCGCCCGGCCGCATCCACTCGGTGCAGGTGAGCCAGCCGCTGCTCTGGCGCCCCAGCGGGTGGTGGGAGATCAAGGTCAATCGCGCCTCGACGTCGTCGGCAAGCGGCGCCGCCGGTCAGGCGAACACCACGATTCTGCCCGTCGGCAACCTCGACGACGTGCGC
>JAODAY010000187.1 GCA_025463665.1 Microbacteriaceae bacterium | reverse complement strand
AAGCCTTCTAATCTTTTGGTCGCAGGTTCGATTCCTGCCAGGGGCACTTCATGTCGGCTTCGAATGCTCACAGCGCTGCGCCGCCGCTCAGCCGAAGAGGCTGAGCACGTCGTACCCGACCGCGGCGCACGCCTCGTACACGAGAGCGCACGCGAGGTAGACCGTGAGGGCGCAACCGAAGAGCCACTCGCGCGCGGAACCGGCCCTGCCTAGCACCGGCAGCGCGAAGTGGCCGTTGCCGTGCCACATGTCGCGCAGCAGCGGCACGTCGTCGAGCCAGCGCGGCGGGTCCGGCTTCCACGGCCACAACCACGGCACGCCGCCGACCGTGAGTCCGTCGCCGAGCAGGTGAATGGCGAAACCAAGGCCGATCGCGAGCGGCAGCCAGAGAATCTCGGTCGGTGCGAAGGAGATGATCGCCGCCGCCATCACGAACCCGAGCAGCCACGGGCCGAGCCACGACGCACGGGCGACGCCGAGCGCCCGGGTGGCGAAGGCGACCAGAGCCATGGTCGCGAGACCCGCGCCGAGGGGGACGGTTCCGAACCGTGCGGTCTCGAACCGGAGGAGCCCGAGCAGCGAACTGAGCCCGATGACGACGGCGAGTGCCAGAAGCGAGTGGAGACCATGCCGGTGCCCGCCCGCGGCCGTGCTGATGGAGCGGGTGAGGAGCCGGCCGAACACGGGCACGGAGTGGGCGATGGTTCCGTTGTGGTGGTCGGCGTCGGGAAGCAGTGCGGCGCCCGCGCACACCACGGCTCCGGTGAAGACTCCGACAGCACCGAGTGGGTACAGCCCCGTCGTGATGAGGGGCGCGCTCGCGGTGAGGGCGACCCATCCGACCGCCCCGGAAAGGGCATGGTTGACACCCATCATGCGGTGGCTCCTGTTCAGGTCGGTTCACCTGCATCGGATGCAACGCAATCAGGTTCGGGCGGGTCCTCGTCGCGGCATCCGGAGATGCCTGACGATACGAGGGCTAGAGAAGTTTACGCGCCCGGAACGGAACGGACCGTCGGCTCAGCCGGGAGTCGCCCGATTCTGCTTGTGCACCGACTGCACCGTGAGCACGAGCTCGCGCCACGGGCCCGTCAGTGCCGGATCGCCCAGGGTCGCCGTGCACTGGCGGGGAGGACCGGTGGCGCTGATGCGCCACACGAACTGGTCTGCGCCGGCGTTGCGGGGGCTTCGCGCGTTCCACGGGCATGCCTCGACGAGCCCGGTCCAGTCGATCCGGTCGTCGTCGTCGGAGTTCGCCCGCCACTCCCGGCGCATGCCGGCGAAGCCGCCGCTGCGCACGACGATGATGCTCCAGCGCTGCCGCTCAGGCGGTGGCTCGGCCATCGATTGTCGCTCCCGTCACACCCACGCCGGCCCAGCCGGCCACGACCGCCTCGACCTCTTCTGACTCTTCACCGTAGCGCGCCGACGCGGCCTGCACGGTGGCGGCGGCAAACGCAGCGAAGTCGGAGGTCGGTTCGAGGGGGAGCGACAGGGTGTCGTACCAGATCTGCCCCGCCCGCTCCCAGGCATTGCCGCCGAGAGCCTCGGCGGCGAGATAGAAGGCGCGGTTGGGGATGCCGGAATTGATGTGCACACCGCCGTTGTCGTCCTCCGTCTCGACGTAGTCGTCGAAGTGAGCCGGCTGTGGGTCCTTGCCGAGCACATCGTCGTCGTACGCGGTTCCTGGAGCCTGGAGAGAGCGCAGGGCGCTCCCTTCCACTTCATCGGTGAACAGGCCCTCGCCGATGAGCCAACTCGCCTCGTCGACACTCTGGTCGAGCGAATGCTGTTCGACGAGGGCGCCGAACACGTCGGAGATGGATTCGTTCAGAGCGCCGGACTGCCCGGCGTATTCGAGCTCGGCCGTGTACTGGGTGACGCCGTGCGCCAGTTCGTGACCGATGACCGAAAGCGAGCCGGTGAAGCGCCCGAAGATCTCGCCGTCTCCGTCGCCGAAGACCATCCGCTCGCCGTTCCAGAACGCGTTGTCGAACAGCTCGCCGTAGTGAACCGTCGCGTCGAGCGGAAGCCCTGCGCCGTCGATCGAGTTGCGCTGGTAGACCTCGCTGAAGAGAGCGAAGGTTGCTCCGAGACCGTCATACGCCTCGTCGGTCGAGGGGTCGCCGGTCGGCTCCTCGCCCTCGGATCGCGCGACGACCCCGGGAAGCACCTCCTGCTGTTCGGCATCGGAGATAGTGCGGTTGGGTCCGTCGGCGAGCTCCATGACGAGGTTGTCTGCATCATCGAAGCTGAATGTCAGCCGGGCGGCGCGGAACGGGGGCGACTGCTGGAGGGCTCGCCGTGCCCCCTTCTTTGCCGCGGCGAATCGGTCATCTTCGAGGTCGGCGATGTGGGCGAGTAGATACGGGGGGACGATTCCGAAGACCATGCGAGCAGCCTAGGCACGACCCCCGACACGCGCCAGAGGGTGAGAACTCATCGGGGCGACTCAGCCCTGGTGGTGAGCGCCCGACTCGGCGTGGTTCGACTCGCCGTCGGTCGAGTCCGCGTGGTCCGACTCGCCGCGGGTGGAGTCGGCGTGATTCGAGTCGTTGTGTTCCGACTCGGTGTCCTCGTCGATTGTCGCCTCGATGACGTCCGTCGAGCCTGTCGCGGGTGACGCCGTGGTGTGCGGAGTGAAGAGTCGGCTCGAGGCCGGGGGAACGATCGGTGCGGAAGGCAGACTCTCGTCTCGAGACGAGGTGACGGGGAAGGGTGCCTGTGTTGTCGACTGAGCGGGCGTCGGGAGGTGCTCGGCGGGCTGCACGGGCGCCGCGGCGGGTGCGGGCTTCTGCGCGGGAGTCACGATCGGAACAGCGACGGTCTTAGGCTCCGACTGCTCGGCCTTCCAGCGACGCTGGCGCTCGACGAGGTCGGTGTCAGCCGCGGAGCTGTCGATGCGAAAACGCTCGAGGTCCGGTGCGAACAGCTTCTTGGCGCGACCGGGGCGGTGGTGCCACTCGATGAGGCGGTCACGGTATTCGACGAATCCCTGATCGGCCTGCACGCTGAAGTTTGCCGAGTTGCGCTTGATGTCGGCGAGCTGGTACTCGGCCCATGCGCTGGCCATGGCGGAACCGGTGGCGGGAAGCAGACGCACGTGGACGCTCGCAACGCTTGTCTGCGCCTCGAAGTGGTCGCGGGTGTGCCCGGAGAGGCCGCTCCACTGTGACGCTTTCTCGCCCACGGCGATGAGCGCCTCGACGGCGGACGCGCGCTGGGCGCGTTCCTGCCGGGCGATCAGGCGGCTGACCGCACCGCGCGCCACGAGGGCGGCCACGATTCCCGCGATCACGATCGCGAGAAAGGGAAGGATCATCGTCGAGACGATGCTCGATCCCTCGGTCGAGTTGAACCAGTCCGTAAAGTAATTCCACCACTGCATGGCACGAACCATACGCGCCGCCGCCCCAACCGCCGCGAGGCTGTCGCGTGTCGGTCGAAAGGGGGCGCGTTCTGGGGGTCACCCGATGCGGAAACAATCGAGCGCGTCGTCGTACTGCCAGAACTCGCCGATGGGCACGAAGCGCTGCTGCCGCACGATGAATCGTTTCGCCCGGTATCGGATGCCACGGCTCTCGGTGAACCGTTCGACATAGCCGACCACCTCGCCGTCATGCCGCACGACCCTCCACAGCGCGTCGTTGAGGTGCACGGCGGAGATGCCTCGCGCGGCGCTCGAGGTGGTCGTGGCGAAATCAAGAATCGTCATGCTGCTCTCCTGCTCGTATGTGGCGAGTAAGCCGGCCCGTTACCCTGTGTGGGTTTCAGGCTACGAGCAGCCACCGACATTCGAACCGGCGTTCGACCCGCGGCGTTGGGGCGGTGCGGCGGTGCGTCAGCGCAACTGGGTCCCATGCACCGCGAAGGGTTCGATCGCCGCGAGCTCCTCTGTCGTGAGCGGCGCGCTGCCGAGAGCGGCGACGTTGTCCTCGAGCTGCGCGACGCTGCTCGCACCGATGAGGGCGGAGGTCACCTGAGGGTGCCGCAGCACCCAGGTGAGAGCGAGCTGGGCGAGCGACTGTCCTCGCGCCTCGGCGATCGCGGTGAGGCTGCGCACGCGCTCGAGGTAGACGTCGCCAATGGCGCCCGGCTTGAGCCAGCGACCCTCCGAGGCCCGTGATCCCTCCGGCACCGTGCCCTGAATGTAGCGATCGGTGAGCAGGCCCTGAGCGAGCGGGGAGAAGACGATGCTGCCCGCGCCGATCTGGTCGAGAACCGGGAAGAGTCCGTCTTCGATGTGGCGGTCGAACATGCTGTAGCGAGGCTGGTGGATGGTCAGCGGGACGCCGTGGGCGGCGAGTGCCTTCTCGGCGGCGAGTGTCTGCTCGGGGCTGTAGTTGGAGACGCCCACGTAGAG
>JAODAY010000153.1 GCA_025463665.1 Microbacteriaceae bacterium | reverse complement strand
GTCGCGGGGGTCCTTCTGGGTGGCGCTCATGCGGCAACCTCTTCCTTGGCCGTCTTCGACTCGACGAACGCGTCGAACGCGCCCTTCGTGAAGACGATGTCGTCGCTCACGAGCACGTCGTACGCGTTGAGCTGGTCGTAGGGGAGCACGTGGACGGCCGGGCTGTTGCGGACGCTCTTGTAGCTCAGCTCGTCGTCGCGCTCGAGGACGATGAGAACGTGCTTGCTCGACGCGATGGTCGCGAGCAGGCTCACGATCGCCTTCGTCGAGGGCAGCTCGCCGACCGACAGCGAGTCGATGACGTGGATACGCTCGCCGCGTGCGCGGTCGGACAGTGCACCGCGGAGAGCCGCAGCGATCATCTTCTTGGGCGTGCGCTGCGAGTAGTCGCGGGGGTGGGGTCCGTGGACGATTCCACCGCCCTTCATCTGGGGAGCACGGATCGAGCCTTGGCGAGCGCGACCGGTTCCCTTCTGCTTGAAGGGCTTGCGGCCTGCACCCGACACCTCGCCGCGGCGGAGGGTGTTGTGGGGGCCCTGGCGAGCCGCTGCGCGCTGCGCGACGACGACCTGGTGGATGAGCGGAACGTTGGTCTGGACGTCGAACGTCTCAGCGGGAAGCTCGACGGTGCCGACCTTCTCGTTGGAGGTGTTGATGACGTCGAGCGTGGCTACGCCGGCTGTTTCTGCCATGGAACTACGCTCCCTTCACTGCGTTGCGGACGAATACGAGACGGCCCTTGGCGCCGGGAACGGCACCCTTGACCAGAATGAGGCCCTTCTCGAGGTCAACTGCGTGGACCTTGAGGTTCAGGACGGTGACGCGGTCGCCACCCATACGGCCGGCCATGCGCATGCCCTTGAACACGCGGCTAGGCGTGGACGAGGCACCGATGGAGCCGGGCTTGCGGTGGTTGCGGTGCGAACCGTGCGAGCTGGAGACACCCTTGAAGTTGTGACGCTTCATAACACCGGCGAATCCCTTGCCCTTGCTCGTGCCGACGACGTCGACGAGCTGGCCAGCGGAGAAGATGTCCACTGCGATTTCCTGGCCGAGGCTGTAGTCAGCGGCATCCGCGGTGCGGACCTCGGTGAGGTGACGACGGGGGGTGACGCCTGCCTTGTCGAAGTGACCGGTAGCCGGCTTGTTCGACTTGCGGGGGTCGATCTGGCCGTAGGCGATCTGAACGGCAGAGTAGCCGTCGATCTCCTGCGTGCGCAGCTGCGTGACGACGTTGGGGGAAATCTCAACGACGGTGACGGGAACGAGCTTGTTGTTCTCGTCCCCGACCTGGGTCATACCGAGCTTCGTGCCCAGGAGGCCCTTGGTGTTCTTCGTGTTAGTAGCCATGGGGATCCTCCTTACAGCTTGATCTCGATGTTGACGTCGGCAGGCAGGTCGAGACGCATGAGCGAGTCGACGGCCTTCGGCGTCGGGTCAATGATGTCGATAAGGCGCTTGTGGGTGCGCTTCTCGAAGTGCTCCCGGCTGTCCTTGTACTTGTGAGGCGAACGGATCACAACGACCACGTTCTTCTCGGTGGGCAGCGGCACGGGGCCGACTACGGTTGCGCCTGCACGGGTGACTGTGTCGACGATCTTGCGCGCCGAAGAGTCGATGACCTCGTGGTCATACGACTTAAGTCGAATGCGGATCTTCTGTCCCGCCATGTCTGACTCTCTTTCTGGTGAAGCATCGTGGCCTACGCCGTGTAGCACCGGGTCGGTGCGTGCGCAACTATTGGATGCCGTGGTACTTCGACTCCCCCACCGGAGCCGCTCGCGCCCGAGGGCACACACGTCTCCCTCGTGAAGGGATGTCGATCTAAGCTGGTTCTTCTCCCCGCGGCCTAGTCGCCGTACTCGAAACGAGTCGGACTATGCACTGCCTGGGAGTGATCCGCGCATCCGTAGACGGCGAAATGTTGAACTAGACGAGTTTGCCACACTCTGCACCTACGTGCAACCCGGGCGTGTCGCGATCGGCGTGTCGCATCTGGCCCCGAGTTTCCGCGGGTCTTGCAGCCGATTAGCTGAGCGGATGACACGGATCCGACGAGTCGTTTCGGGGCGGTTTCGCGCTGCCTCTCCGCGGCGTGTCGCGGGGTGCGCTGCCCCGCCGCGGCATCCGTTGGAGGGTGCGGGCTGCACCTCGAAACACCGGCCACACCTCGAGCTGTAGCCGCCGTACCAAGGTGTAGCCCACGCACCTCTCACGACCGGCCGGTGCCCGCTGCGGGGCGCCTAGGTCGGCCGACCGGGAGCCCCTCCGCGGCGAGCTGGCGGCGCAACGCCTCCGGTTGGCACGCGGTGTCCCAATCCCACCGCGCGACCCTGAGTCCGATCGCCCGCAGCCGGTCGGCCCGGACCTTCTCGGCGTAGACCAGCTCGTCGAGCGTTCGCCCGTGGCGGTAAGCAGGGTCGAGGTACTTCATGCGCCCGTCTGACTCACCAACGAGCGCGTACTCGGGCCAGTAGAACTCGCTGTACCCGAGCAGCCCTCGATGGTCGGTGAACTCCTGTTGCAGCACCGGTGAAGGACAGCCGATGATCCGCATGTTCACGCGGCTGACCGACTCCAGCACGGAATCCGACTCGGCGACGGCGAAGTCGAGCACGCGCTTCGCCTGCGCATGCCCGCGAAACGGCAGGCGCAGGCCGTAGGCCGTGTGCAGCTCCTCGCGTGTGACGAGCGGGGCGCGTCTCCCCCATCGGTCCCGATGCAGAGCTCGATCCGTCAGCACTACCGCGTCGAGGAACGCCAACGGCGTCGTGAGGCTCGCCATGTCGAGCACCGTGCGCGGCATCGACGTCACCCGCAGCCCATTCACCTCGACCACCTCGTCGGCGCCGAGCGGAACAGCATGCCGCACAACCTGGCCATTCGAGCGCCCGCCGCTAGTCGGCCCCACCGTGATGTGCACGCGGTCCGGCCACCGACCCACGATCGGAAGCCCGTGCACGACGGCGGCCGACCAGAACGAGAGCACCACCGGCGCCTGCCGCGTCTCGCTCACGGCGATCACCTTGCGCAGATACTTCTCCGAGTCGCGCAGCGACCCCCACGATTCGCTGCTGAGGTACACGCCGCGGGCGACCCGCTGCTGCGTCCCGGCGGCCGCAGCACGCGCAAGCTGGTGCCGTGCCACGAGCGGGTCGTCGCGGGCGTATTGCAAGGGCGTCGCGTCATCCGTCATCGCGTCAGCATGCGACGGATGACACGGCTCGCGGCGTCCGGACCGCCGATGTGTGCACAGCAGCGCCCTGTGCACACCGTCGTGCGGCCCTGCCCGGGCGCCGGCGTTCGGCGGGGCCCACCAGCGTCCGCGTGTGCCGCGTCGGCTGCACTTTGGTACAGCGGCTACAGGTCGAGCTGTAGCCCTCGTTCTAAACTGCGGCCCATACGGGAAGCGCACGCAAAAGGGCCCGCAGCGCGAACGCTGCGGGCCCTGAAGTGAAGCGGATACTACTTGAGAATGGTCGTAACCGTTCCAGCACCAACCGTGCGGCCACCCTCGCGGATAGCGAAGCGGAGGCCCTCCTCCATGGCGATGGGCTGAATCAGCTCAACGGTCATGTCGGTGGTGTCGCCGGGCATGACCATCTCGGTGCCCTCGGGCAGCGTGATGACGCCGGTGACGTCGGTGGTACGGAAGTAGAACTGCGGGCGGTAGTTCGCGTAGAACGGGTTGTGACGCCCACCCTCATCCTTGGACAGGATGTACGCG
>JAODAY010000150.1 GCA_025463665.1 Microbacteriaceae bacterium | reverse complement strand
GCGCACTGCCTGGAGAACATCTCGCCACCGCGCGTGATGAAGATCGCCTCACCGGGCGAGACGTCACGCACGATTTGGTATCCACCGCTCTCGAGAACGAGCGACTCAGATGCCACGATCCACTCCTCCCCGACGAGCCCGGCCGGGCGCTTGCCGAGAATGAGCGGGCGAATACCGAACGGGTCACGGAACGCGAGCAGACCGTGCCCGGCGATCAGGGCGATGGCGGCATAGGAGCCCTCGACGCGCTCGTGGATGCGGCCGACCGCGTTGAACACCTGGTCGGGATCGAGATCCTCGCCCGAGACCTGGGCCTGGAGTTCGTGAGCGAGCACGTTGACGAGCAGCTCGGTGTCGGAGGTGGTGTTGAGGTGGCGGCGGTCGACGTCGAACAATTCGCGGGTGAGTTCGCGGGTATTCGTGAGGTTTCCGTTATGAATGAGCGTGATGCCGTACGGCGCGTTCACGTAGAACGGCTGGGCCTCCTGCTCGTTCGCCGCGGTGCCCTTGGTGGCGTAGCGCACGTGCCCGATGCCCATGTTGCCGAGCAGCCCGCGCATGTCCCTGGTGCGGTACGCCTCGCGCACCTGCCCCTTGGCCTTGGTGCTGTAGAAGGTACTGCCGTCGGCCGTGGAGATGCCAGTGGAGTCCTGACCGCGGTGCTGCAGCAGCAGCAAAGCGTCGTAAACCAGTTGGTTAGCCGGCTGGGAGGAAACGATGCCAACAATGCCGCACATGCGGAATGAGCTCCAGACCGTAGAGTTGGGGATGTATGTACAGTCTTTCACGCCGCGGATGGGAACCTTACGCATGAGCAACAAGTACGCCGAAGCGGGGGTCGACACCGCCGCCGGTGACCTGGCTGTCGAGCTGATGAAGTCCGCCGTGTCCGCCACGCATGGCCCCTCCGTGGTCGGGGGTTTCGGTGGTTTCGCCGGCCTCTTCGACGTGTCTGTGCTCAAGAACTTCGACCGCCCGCTGCTCGCCACCTCGACCGACGGGGTGGGCACCAAGGTCGCGATCGCCCAGGCGCTCGACAAGCACGACACCATCGGCCAGGACCTCGTGGGCATGGTCGTCGACGACATCGTCGTCGTCGGCGCACGCCCGCTGTTCATGACGGACTACATAGCCTGCGGACGCGTCGTTCCCTCGCGAATCGCCGACATCGTGAAGGGCATCGCCCTCGCCTGCTCCGCGACCGGTACGGCGCTCGTCGGCGGCGAGACCGCGGAACACCCCGGACTGCTCGGCCCGGACGACTACGACGTGGCCGGTGCCGCGACGGGCGTCGTCGAGGCGGCCAAGGCGCTCGGCCCCGAGAACGTGCAGCACGGCGACGTGGTCGTGGCGATCGCGTCATCCGGCCTGCACAGCAACGGATTCTCGCTCGTGCGCCACATACTCAGCCAGGCTGGCGTCAGCTACACGGACACTTCGAACGACCTCGGCGTGTACGGCGAGGCACTCCTCGAGCCGACCCGTCTCTACACGACGCCGCTGCTCGCCGTCATCGACGAGTTGCCCGGCGCGATCCACTCGCTCAGCCACGTGACGGGCGGCGGCATCGCCGCGAACCTCGCCCGCGTGCTGCCCATCGGTTCGTGGGTCGAGGTCGAGCGGTCGACGTGGTCACCCGACCCGGTCTTTCGCGTGCTCGCCGACATGGGCGGAATGACTCTCGGTGAGACCGAGGGCACCTGGAACCTCGGCGTCGGCATGTTCGCTGTTGTTGCAGCGGATGCCGCGGCGGACGTGATCCGTTCGATCGAGTCGACCGGCTCGCCCGCGTGGGTCGCCGGAACCGTGTCGATGGCCGACCGCTCGATCAACGGTGGGTCTCTCGCCGGCTTCGAGCAGGGGGCAAAGGGCGTGAACGGCGGCGCCGTGCGCCTGACGGGTGCATACGCGAACTAGGGCGCTGTTTTTGGCCCTACGCCCTTCGAGAGCCCCTGCCCTTCGAGCGCCCCTAGGGACCGCCGGCGGTTATGCCGTGCGGTGGCGAGCTATGTCGTCGTCCTCGGCCTGATAACTGCCCGGAATGTACTCGTCGTCGTCGTCGTCGTCGTCATCGTCGTCTTGGTCGACCGGAGCGCCGGAACCGACGACATACTCGGGCCAGGCCGCGAGATCTTCGTCGAGTCGAGGGTCGCCGGGTTCGCCCGAGGAGCCGAGCTCCTTTTGAAGAGCTCCGTAGTTGGTGTCAGGACTGAAGTACTTAAGGTCACGCGCGACCTTGGTGTGCTTCGCCTTTTGACGGCCTCGCCCCATGCGTGACCCCCTCATGAATCAGTCCGAAGAGAACCTGAACGGTTCCGGGAGATTTGCGAACATCGATTGAACGAAAAGTAGTCGCCAGTTTAGCACGCAGCCCCACCCGGTAACGTTGCGGCGTGACCTCCCCGCCGTGCGACACCTCGGTAGTGGTGATCGGTGGAGGACAAGCCGGACTCTCCGTGTCCTTCTACCTGAAGCGATTGGGCCTCGAGCCCGGCCGTGATTTCGTCGTGCTCGACCGCGGACCGGCCACCGGCGGCGCGTGGCAACACCGCTGGAAGGCGCTGCGGGTTGGATCCGCTCACCGCATCAACGACCT
>JAODAY010000143.1 GCA_025463665.1 Microbacteriaceae bacterium | reverse complement strand
CGCTGCTTCTCCCGCTCGAACAGCGACTCGTTCTGGCTCAGCTCGAACACGGCCGACATGAAGTTCTCCTGGCTCGCGCCCTCTTCGAGGCGGCGGATCAGGTAGGCGATCGCCACGTCGAACTCCTGGGGGTGCACCACCGGCGTGTAGAGCAGCAGTTCGCCGACGTCGCGGCGCACGGCCTCAGCCTGCCCCTGCGCCATGCCGAGCAGCATCTCGAACTCGATGCCGCGCTCGACTCCCCGCTGCTGCGCGAGCAGCCAGGCGAAGGCGATGTCGAAGAGGTTATGCCCGGCGACGCCGATGCGCACGTTGTCGATGCGATCGGGGTGCAGCGCGTAGTTCACGACCCGTTTGTAGTTCGCGTCGGTCTGCTGCTTGGTCGACCAGGTCGCGAGAGGCCAGTCGTGCAGGGATGCCTCGACCTGTTCCATGGGCAGGTTGGCACCTTTGACGATACGCACCTTTATCGCCGCTCCCCCCGCCGCCCGACGGCCCGCCGACCATTCCTGCAGGCGCATCATCGCGGACAGGGCGTCGGGCAGATAGGCCTGCAGCACGATGCCGGCTTCGAGGTGCATGAACTCCGGCTTGTCGAGGATCTTGGTGAACACCGCGATCGTGAGGTCGAGGTCTTTGTACTCCTCCATGTCGAGGTTGATGAACTTGGGTACCGGCGTCTTCGCGGCACGCGCGAACAGGGGCGTCAGGCTCTCGACCACGTGCTCGACAGCCTCATCGAATGCCCAGGCGGAGTGCGGGCTCACGGTCGACGACACCTTGATCGACACGTAGTCGACGTCGTCGCGCGCGAGCAGCCTGTGCGTCCCCGCGAGACGGCGGGTCGCCTCCTTCTCGCCCAAGACGGCCTCGCCGAGCAGGTTCACGTTGAGCCTGATGCCCTCGGTGCGCGTCTTCGCGATCGCCTTGCCGAGCTTCGAGTCGGTGGCGTCGATGATGAGGTGGCCGACCATCTCCCGCAGCACGCGGCGCGAGATCGGCACGACGATGCCGGGCAGCAGCGGCGCGAGCGCACCGCCGCAGCGCACCGCCGCCTTCATGTACCAGGGCAGAAAGGCGGGCACTTTCGGCGCGATGGCGGCGAGATTGCGCGCCGCGACGGAGACGTCCTCCGGCCGCACGACGCCGTCGACGAATCCCACCGTGAATTCGAGCCCGTTCGGATCCTTGAGCACCCCCGCGAGCTGCTGGGCCGAGGCGTCGGACGGGATCGCGTCGGCCTCGGTGAGCCAGCGACGCACGAGCCGCACGACCTCGACGGTCGGAACGAGCTGGCTGGCGGGAGCGTGGGCGATGTGCGTCATTGCGGTCCTGGTCTCTGCGTCGGGGTAATCCACACTCAGTATGCGAGCGCGGTCTGGTTAGATAAAGCGAGGAAACCCAACCGATAATCGTCGGCCTTGCTAATGAATGGATGACGCGTGCTCGATGTGAGACGGCTCCGGCTGCTGCGCGAGCTCCAGATACGCGGCACCCTCGCCGAGGTGGCGGCGGCGATGAACTTCAGCCCGTCCTCTGTCTCGCAGCAGCTGACCATTCTCGAGCAGGAGACCGGTGTCGAGCTGCTGCGCAAGGTCGGCCGCCGCGTGCAGCTCACCCCGCAGGCGGAGATCCTCGTGGAGCACACGGCACTGCTGCTCGACCTCCTCGAGGAGGCGGAAGCCGAGCTTACGGCGTCTCTCACCACGGTCTCGGGCACCGTTCGGGTCGCGGTGTTCCAGTCCGCCGCGCTTGCCCTCATGCCCGCCGCACTCAGCTCCATGCGAGAGCGGCACCCGAGCGTGCGCATCGAGATGGTGCAGCGTGAACCGGAGACCGCGCTCTACGAGACGTGGGCGCGGGACTTCGACATGGTCGTGGCCGAGCAGTATCCGGGTCACGCGGCGCCGCTGCATCCGAATCTCGACAAGAGCGACCTCACGACCGACGCCATTCGCCTCGCGCTGCCGCCGGTCGGCCGTGAGATCCACCCGGTGGCGACGATCGACGAGGCGCACGACCTGCCGTGGGTGATGGAACCGATCGGGAGCGCCAGTCGTCACTTCGCCGAACAGCACTGCCGCCGGGCGGGGTTCGAGCCCGACGTGCGGTTCCAGACCGCCGATCTCCAGGCGCAGATCAGGCTCATCGCCTCCGGTAACGCCGTCGGCCTCATGCCCGACCTGGTCTGGGCCGACAGCACGCCGACCTGTCGGCTCATCGAGCTGCCGGGCCGTCCGCGCCGAACGATCTTCACCTCGATGCGGCGTTCGGCGATCCAGCACCCGGCGATATCGGCCCTGCGCGAGGCGCTTCAGGGCGCCGCGGCGCGGGTCGTCGACGTGCCGTGAGCGCCTCGTATGGTTGAGGAATGAACTCGCACCACGCCGCGACCCTCCCGTCTTCCGTGACCGTGACGGAGGGCCGGGGCGGACTGCCGATGCTGCGCGTGCGCGCGACCGCCGGCGAGGCCGACGTCTACCTGCAGGGCGCGCAAGTCACCTCGTGGAACCCGAGCGGCCAGGCGCCGGTGCTCTGGGTGAGCGCGGCGAGCCGGTTCGAACGGAACGCGCCGATCCGCGGCGGCATCCCCCTCTGCTTTCCCTGGTTCGGGCCCCACCCGACCGGTCGCCAGCACGGCTGGGCGCGCACCAGCGAGTGGACCCTCGCCGAGGCGGACGAGGTGGGCGACGACGTGCGCCTCATCCTCGTGCTGCGCGACTCGGAGGAGACCCGGTCGTCGGCGTGGCCGCACCGCTTCGAGGCGCGCTACGAGGTGCTCGTCGGTGCGAGCCTGAGGGTCGCACTGTCGGTGACGAACCTCTCCGACGACACGATCGATTTCACCGAGGCGCTGCACACCTATCTCGCCGTCTCCGACGTGCGGAACGTCGCCGTCACCGGCCTCGAGAACCTGCCCTTCGTCGAGGGGTCGAGCGGCGGCACCCAGGACGCGGAGCCGCTCCGGTTCACCGAACCGATCACCCGGATCTTCACGGGCGCCACCGGCGTGACGGTGGTGGCCGACACGGACCGCTCGATCCTCATCGAAACCGGGAATGCGGCCAACACCGTGGTCTGGAACCCCTGGGACGTGCAGGCGGCGTCGATGGCCGACTTCGGCGACGAGGAGTGGCAGCAGATGCTGTGCGTCGAGACCGCCAACGTCGCGCCGTCGCGAGTGACGCTTCCCGCAGGTGCCACCCACGAGATCGTCACGACCATAGCCCTGTCCGCGAGGTCCCGCGTCAGATGATGCCTTGCCCCAGATCATGCCTCCGTTCGGCGTGACACGTCTTGTGCGCACCCGATCGCGTGGAATGGGCCTAAGCGTGCCCACTGCCAGTGTCATGCCACGACGTCCATAGCGCCGAATACTCGCCGCCTCTGGCGACCAGCTCATCGTGCGGGCCTACCTCCACGAGTCGCCCCGCCTGCATAACCGCCACCCGGTCGGCGTCATGCGCGGTGTGCAGCCGGTGCGCGATCGCGATCACCGTACGCCCCTCGAGCACTCGCTCGAGGGAGCTCTCCAGTGATCGCGCCGCTCCCGGGTCGAGCAGCGACGTCGCCTCATCCAGAACGAGAACCGCCGGGTCGAGCAGCACCAGGCGTGCAAGTGCTATCTGCTGGGCCTGCGCCGGGGTGAGCACCACGCCGCCCGACCCGACGTGCGCTTCCAGCCCGCCGGGCATATAGCGAACCCAGCCCAGCGCATCGACCACAGCGAGTGCGCGTTCCAACTCTTCGTCATCCGCTCCCGCTTTTGCCAGCCGCAGGTTGTCTGCGATTGTGCCGACGAAAACGTGGTGCTCCTGCGTGACCAGAGCCACGTGTTTGTGAAGCACGTCGAGCGGCAGGTCGAAGATGCGCACGCCGCCGACGGTGAGGCTACCGACGGTGGGTCCGTTGATGCCTGCGATGAGCCGGCCCATGGTGGATTTGCCAGAACCGGACGGACCGACGACCGCCAGCCGCTCACCCACCGCCACGTCGAGGTTGATGCCGTGCAATACCTCTGCGCCGTGACGATAGGCGAAGCGCACGTCGCGGGCCATCAGTTGCGAGCCGCTCGGGCGGGCGTCGGGCACCGGCTTCCGGTCGGGCGGCACGTCCTCCACGCCGATGATGCGTGACAGGGCAGTGCCACCGACTTGGATCTCATCCATCCAGCCGAGCAGTTCGATCACCGGGCCGATCAGCTGGGTGGAAAAGAGGGCGACAGCGGTGACCTCGCCGACAGTGGCGCTGTCGACGGAGACGAGCCATGCGCCCCAGCCGATCACCACGATTATCGGAATCAAGAACGAGAGCTCGGTGGAAGGCAGCCAGATGCTTCGCAGCGACAGGGTGTAGCGCTCTGATTCGCGGCGCTCGAGCACCGCTCTGTCGATCTTGCGCCGTTGGGCAGGGGCCAGACTGAGCGCGTCGATGGTGCGCGCGCCCTCCACTGTCTCACTGATTACACCGCTCAGCCGGGCGTGCCCGGCGAGCTGCCTCTGATAGCCGCGCCCGGAGCGTCGCAGGTACCACCGGGTAGCGAGCACAATCGCCGGCACAGTGACCAGCATTCCGATCGACACTCGCGGGGCGGTGATGGCCGCGGCGACAATCGTGAGAAGGATGGTGGCGGCGGCCACCAGGATGCGCGGCACCCCGAAGCGCACGGTCTGCGCCACGCTTTGTATGTCGTTGGTGGTGCGGGCCAGCAAGTCGCCGGTTCCTGCCTGCTCCACGATCGACAGTGGCAGCTGGCCCACGGTGCCCATGAACTGCTCGCGCAGCGCTGCAAAGACGGTCTCGCCAAGCACCATCGACCGCCACTGCGCCAGCCGATTGATCAGCGACTGAATAGTGACGGCGGCGACCAGAATCAACGCGGCTAGGTTGATGTCGAGTTCGGTCGCGGCGCCTGCGTTGATGGCGTCGATGACCCGACCTACCAGCCACGGGCCAGTCAGCCCGAACACGGCGGCCACGGCATGCAGCACGATCACCATGAGGAGTGCCCGCCGGTGGGCTCGGATCAGTCGCGTGGCGGCAGCGCGCACCGTCTTCTTGCTAGCGATGGGCAGCAGCATCCGTGACTCCCCGCGCGTTCTCGGTGCCAACGTTTGGGATGGCGCCGGTGTGCTCGGCCTGGTGCCAGAGGGTGTCGATGGCACCGGTGCTGGCGTCGTCGATGTGCTCGCCTTCCGCCGGTTCGGCGGCACTCATGGTGCGCGCGACCACCGACCGATACAGGGCACCGACCGCGTCGTCTTGTCGCATCAGCGTGGCATGGGTTCCAATTCCCATCACTCTGCCGCTGCGCATCACCTGGATCACGTCCATTTTGTCGAGGAGCAGCGGGCTGGCAGAGACCACCACAGTGGTGCGGCCCTCTCTGGCTTCGCGCAAGCTTTCGGCGATCTGCGACTCGGTGTGCGCGTCGACCGCGCTTGTCGGCTCGATGAGCACCAGCACTTCTGCGTCGGCGAGCAGCGCCCGGGCAAGGCTCAGCCGCTGCCGCTGCCCACCGGAGAAGGACCGGCCGCGTTCGGCGACGGTCTCCTGCAAGCCCTCCGCGAGTCCCTCCACCGTCTCCATCGCCGACGCCTGATCCAAAGCCCGGCGTACTCGACGGATTTGAGAGGTGTCGGTGCTCACCTCTTGAGGGTTGCGCACCCGGTGCACGTCGAGCCCCTCCAGCAACGGACCGCCGAACAGGTGCGGATGCGCGTCGCTCACCACGATCCGCTTCCGCACCTCGGCGATCGGCACCGTCGTGTGGTCGATGCCGCCCCACAGCACCGGTGACACGCGGTGCAAATCGTCTTCGAACCGGCCCATCCTGGTGGCGACGGCGGCCGCGTCATCCGGGCTCGGATCGACTAGTCCGGTGAATAGACCGGGCCGGACAACCACACCGGATGCCACATCCGCCAGTTCCGCGCCGGTCGGCGGTGCACTTGCGCGGCCGGGGCTGCCGGATTGCGCGACATCCCGGGCCCCTGGTTCGATGCGCAGCACGTCGAGAATCCGTCGAACGGCGACGATGCCGCGGGCGAAGGTCTGGGCGGCGTCCACCACTGTGCGCAACGGGAGTACCAGAAACGTGGCGTAGCCGTAGAAGGAGACAAGTTCACCGGCGGTAATCTCCCCGGCCAGCACCAGCCGGGCGCCATACCAGACGATGAACGCCAAGAATAGGCCGGGCAGCCACACCTGCAGCCCGTCGAGCCAGGACTGAAGGCGGGCAACCCCGATGCCGGCGCGGCGCACCTCCTGCGAGCGGGCGGCGTAGCGGGCCACGAATTCCTCTTCGCCGCCGATGCCACGCAGCACCCTCAAGCCGGCGACAGTGTCGGCGCCGATGGCTGTCAGCAGCCCTGTCTGTTGCCGCCATTCCGTTTGAAGCTTGCTCAAGGGCCGGATCAGCAGACTGAGGAGGAATGCCAGAAGCGGCACGCCGATGAGGACCGCAAGCCCGAGCGGCACCGAGGTCGACACCATGATCCCTGACACGACTAAGTAGGCCACGATGCCGCCTACCAGGCGTGAGCTGACATCCAACATGCTGCCCATCGCGCCGGCGTCGCCGGAGGCGGTGGCCACTATCTCGCCGGACGAGGTAGTGGCGGTAATCGCTGCCCCAGTCTCCGCGGAGTGATGGCCCACAAGGCGGCCCACCCGCAGCGAGGCGCGCACGGAATTCTTCACCGCCATCCGGTGACCCATCATTCCGGCCAACACTTGCACAAGCGCTACTCCCAGCAGCGCTGCGCACCAAATCAGTACGTTGGAGCTGCGCGCGGCTACTCCGTCGTCAATCGCCCGGCCCAGCAGATACGGCCAGACTGCCTGGCAGAGCATCCAGATCACGTTGAAGACCACACCTCCGACCAGCAGGCCGGGTTGCCGGCTGGCCTGCCACAGAAGAAAGCGCGGCACCGAGCGAGTCGGTGGCGCACCAGGGGGTGGTGGCAGCTCCCTGCGCGAAGCGGCTCTCATAGTGGTTGGCATACCGCGAGACGACACTCGAATGCCGCCAGCGGCGGGCTGCCACCTCCTCACGCTACCTGGAGACGCGGATCCGCCAGCCTCTGTGGCGGTGCGAGCTCACGTGCGGAATCGTACGCCTCGTTTGACCGCCCCGCACCACTTGATTGCTACGGGGATGCCGGTCGCTCCCTCGCGGCGCATCTGCGATTCCACCACGCCGCCGACCCGACCGAGGGTTGCGGGGAGCAGCGCGTGTCCGAGCGCGCCATCGGCCGATGCCACCTCGCTCGAAGTCGGACGCCCAACAAACTCGCAGAAAAATAACGTTTGCATAACTAGCGCTCGTTACCCGACCGTTATATATTGGTCTAGCTGAAGTTGTTTGCTGTGGCAGCGGATGCGGAATGTGATTGCAGGACACTCTTGGTGCAAGGGAGAGGGTCGGTTTCTAGCCTCAGAGACCGACCCTCAATCCT
>JAODAY010000111.1 GCA_025463665.1 Microbacteriaceae bacterium | reverse complement strand
TCGTTGGCGTTGTCATCGCGCACCTCTGAGCCAAGCCAGATGATGCGGTCCGAGAGGAGTTGGTCGAAAACACTGCTGACCAATGCCGGTTGGGCCATTGTTGCGCTCCGTTTCAGTTGTAACTTGGTTCGAATCTATCGGAGCCTCAGCGCCCATACCGGCGTGTTCGCCTACGGCAGATTGGCGCGCGTCGCGCACGGCACCGGGAAGCGGGCCAGCGCGGGCCGATTAGGCTGCCGGAATGAGCGAGAACTGGGCCGAGCGCGTCGCGGCCGTCTGGGCGCGGGCCGAGGCGCTGAGCGACGACGAGATTCTCGAACGCATCGATGCACTCGTCGACGAACGAGGGGAGGCGGATGCGCCGGCGGCACTCGAGGCGGCCGGCGTGCGCGACTACCTCGGCCGGGAAGCAGACGCGGAGCCGCTGTACCGCAGGGCTCTCGCCCTCGGCCTCGACGGCGACGCCCGCGCCAGGGCCACCATCCAGCTCGCCAGCACCCTGCGCACGCTCGGTCGCGGCGCGGAGGCGGTCGAGCTGCTGGGCGATCACCTCGCGGAGCATCCGGCCGACCAGTGGACCGGCCCCGCGGCCGCCTTTCTCGCGCTCGCGCTCGCGAGCGCCGGTCGCGACAGGGACGCGGCATCCGTCGCCCTCGTCGCACTGAGCGAGACCCTGCCCGCCTACGCGAGCGTCGTGCGCCGCTATGCGCTGGAGCTGCGCGACCGCTAGCCGAACGTCTCGTCGAGTGCGGCTGACAGGTCGGCGATGAGGTCCGCGGTGTTCTCGAGACCGACCGACAGGCGCAGGTGTCCCCAGGTCCTGAACTCCAGCGGGTAGGAGGCGACGCGCGGGCCGTTCGTGCCGACGTGCACGATGAGCGACTCGTCGTGTCCGAGCGACACCGCCGAGGTGATGACCCGCAGATTGGCGACGAAGCGGTTCTGGGTGTCGGAGTCGCCGTCGACCGCGAACGCCATCATGCCGCCGAAGACTCCCCCGAATTGGCGCGCGGCGAGGGCGTGCTGGGGGTGCGACTCGAGACCGGGGTAGGCGACGTAGGCGACGCGCGGGTCGGCCTCGAGATACTCCGCGATGGCAAGGGCGGATGCCACGTGCTGGCGCAGGCGCAGCGGCAGCGTCACCGATCCGCGCATGATGAGCCACGCGTTGAAGGGGCTGATGACACCGCCGACGTCGACCATCGCGTCCTGCTTGATCGTGCGGATGAGTTCTTCCCGGCCGATGACCGCGCCGCCCATCGCGTCGCCATGGCCGTTGATGTACTTCGTGAGCGAGTGCACCACGAGATCCGCGCCGTGTTCGATGGGCCGGAAGATGAACGGCGGCGAGAAGGTGTTGTCGATCGAGAGCAGGGCGCCGAACTCGTGGGCTATCGCGGCGATGGCCGCGACATCCGTCACCTTCGTGGTCGGGTTCGCTATCGCCTCGATATGCACGAGCTTCGTCGAGGGGCGCACCGCGGCGCGCACGGCGTCGAGATCCGTCGCGTCAACCATCGTCACCTGAATGCCGTACTTGTTCGGCAGCAGCTCCCCGAACAGCCGCCACGTCGCCTCGTAGGTCACGTCGGCGACGACGACGTGATCGCCCGTGGAGAGAAACGTGAAGAACACGGCATGGAGTGCCGCGACGCCGCTCGCGAGAACGACCGCGTCCTCACCGAACTCGAGCGCCGCGAGCTTCGCCTGAAGCCCGAGCTGATTTACGCCGCCGTTCCGGGTGTACAGCGCAATGTCGGTTCCCGACCAGTTGATGCCCGAGGGGTCGTCGGGCAGGGCATACGAATTCGCCATGACGATCGGCGTGCGCAGTGCGCCGCTGGAATCGTCGACGTCGTTGCCGGCATGCACCGCCCGGGTGAGGGGGCCGACGGAGAGCGGGTCGTGCTTGTCGGGGCGCTGGGTCATGTGGTCCACGCTAAACGCACATGTCCGCTGGGTACAGAAAAAGCCCGTCACATTTCGTGACGGGCTTTCTCGGGTGGTGACTAGTTGTGGTCGTGGCCCGCGTGGTCGTCGGCGCCGGCGTTTGCCTGCTGGAGCATCCCGGCGGCGTCGGAGGTGTCGAAACCGTCCTCCTCGTCAGCGGACGCGGCGTCGGAGTCGACGAAGCCGGCGGTGAACTCGGAGACGTCCACTTCCTTGCCCTTGGTGTCGACGACCTTCGCCTTGCCGAGCACGAGGGCGAGAGCCTTCGCACGGGCGACCTCGCCGATCATGCCGGGGATCTGGCCGTTCTTGTCGAGCACCTGGATGAACTCGCCGGGCTCCATGCCGTACTGGGCCGCACCCTGGATGAGGTACTGCGTGAGCTCGTCTTGGCTGACCTTGATCTCTTCCTTCTCCGCGATGGAGTCGAGCAGGATCTGGCTGCGGAACGTCTTCTCGCTCGACTCGGCAACCTCTGCGCGGTGCTCGTCGTCTTCGAGACGGTTCTCGTTCTCGAGGTGACGGTGAACCTCGTCTTCGACGAGCTTGGCGGGAACGGGGATCTCGACGGTCTTGAGCAGCTCGTCGACAATCTGGTCGCGCGCCTGAGCGCCCTGCTCGAATACCTTCGACTTGGCGACCTGCGCCTTGATGTCGGCCTTGAGCTCCTTGATGGTGTCGAACTGGCTTGCCACCTGGGCGAAGTCGTCGTCGGCCTCGGGAAGCTCGCGCTCCTTGACCGCGAGGAGGTTTACAACGATCTCGGCCTTCTCGCCGGCGTTGTCGCCGCCGAGCAGCTCGGACTCGAAGGTCGTGGTCTCGCCGGCGCTGAGCGCGTCGAGCGCCTCATCGATGCCGTCGATGAGCTCGCCGGAGCCGACCTCGTAGGAGATCGCGTTGGCGGTGTCGACCTCGTTGCCGCCGATGGTGGCGACCAGGTCGATCTGGGCGAAGTCACCGGTCTTGGCGGGGCGGTCGACGGTGACGAGCGTGCCGAAACGGCTGCGGAGGGTGTCGAGCTCGGTCTTGACGTCGTCTGCGGAGACCTTGGCCTCTTCGACGGTCAGGGTGATTCCCTCGTAGTCGGGGAGGTCGAACTCGGGACGCACGTCGACCTCGATGGCCAGGACGAGGTCTCCGGAGAAGTCCTTCTCGCTCGGGAGCGAGGTGACGTCGGCCTCGGGACGACCCAGGGTGCGGATCTTCTCTTCGGCGATGGCCTGCTTGTAGAACTTGTCCAGTCCGTCGTTCACCGCGTGGTTCAGAACCTCGGCCTTGCCGACGCGCTGGTCGATGAGTGCCGG
>JAODAY010000096.1 GCA_025463665.1 Microbacteriaceae bacterium | reverse complement strand
CGCCGGCGGCGAACAGGCCGGGAACGATGTCGGTGTTGTTGGCGAGCACCTGGGCGTTGCGGTCCATCGAATCCTGCAGCTCCTTGCGGATGGACGCGATGCTCTCCGTGCCGTTGGAGCCCGACAGCATCGCGAGCATCTCGCGGATGTCGCGCGCCGGGTCGTGGGGGAGGGGAACCCAGTCGGCGGTCTTCACGTACTCGACCGCGTTCTTGCCGGCGCGCTTGCCGAACACATTGATGTCGAGCAGCGAGATCGTGCCGAGGCGGTTGGAGCCGTGCACCGAGACGCAGGCGCATTCGCCAGCGGCGTAGAGGCCGGGAACCACCGTCGTGTTGTCACGCAGCACTTCGGCGGCCACGTTGGTCGGGATGCCGCCCATCGCGTAGTGCGCCGTCGGCAGCACCGGCACCGGCTCGGTGTACGGCTCGACGCCGAGGTAGGTGCGCGCGAACTCGGTGATGTCTGGCAGCTTCGCGTCGATGACCTCCTTGGAGAGATGGGTGATGTCGAGGTAGACGTAGTCCTTGTTGGGACCACCGCCTCGACCCTCGCGAATCTCGGTCGCCATGCAGCGCGCGACAATGTCACGCGGGGCGAGGTCCTTGATCGTGGGGGCGTAGCGCTCCATGAAGCGTTCGCCCTCGCTGTTGCGCAGGATCGCGCCCTCGCCGCGGGCGGCCTCGGAGAGCAGGATGCCGAGCCCCGCGAGGCCGGTCGGGTGGAACTGGAAGAACTCCATGTCCTCGAGCGGCAGGCCCTTGCGCCAGATGATGCCCACGCCGTCGCCCGTGAGGGTGTGCGCGTTGGAGGTGGTCTTGTAGATCTTGCCGAAACCGCCGGTGGCGAAGATGATCGCCTTACCGTGGAACACGTGCAGTTCGCCGGTGGCGAGCTCGTATGCCACGACGCCGCTCGGCTGGTCGACGCCGTCGACCTTGGTCATCACGAGGTCGAGCACATAGAACTCGTTGTAGAAGTTGATGCCGAGCTTGACGCAGTTCTGATAGAGGGTCTGCAGGATCATGTGACCCGTGCGGTCGGCCGCGTAGCAGGCCCGGCGAACCGGGGTCTTGCCGTGGTCGGCCGTGTGACCGCCGAAGCGGCGCTGGTCGATCTTGCCGTCGGGCGTGCGGTTGAACGGGAGGCCCATGTTCTCGAGGTCGAGGACGGCGTCGATCGCCTCTCTCGCAAGAATCTCCGCGGCATCCTGATCGACGAGGTAGTCACCGCCCTTGACGGTGTCGAACGTGTGCCACTCCCAGTTGTCCTCTTCCACGTTGGCCAGTGCTGCCGCCATGCCACCCTGCGCGGCACCCGTGTGGGAGCGCGTCGGGTAGAGCTTGGAGATCACGGCGGTGTTCGCGTGCGGGCCGGCTTCGATCGCGGCTCGCATGCCTGCGCCGCCCGCACCCACGATGACGATGTCGTGCTGGTGGTAGTGCACCCCATCGACGATCGCGCCGTCGGCATAGAGTTCCTGTGTCGCGGCGGCCATTACTTGGCGCCCGCGCAGAAGCTCGGGAGGAGGTCGGCCGCGGTGTTGGCCGGGCACGGGTCAAAGGTATAGATCACGAGGGTTCCCAGAAGTAGAAGTACGGCCGTCGAGGCCAGGATTGCACCGAGCAGCACGCGGCGAAGACGCGGTCCGTTGGCGTAGTCATTCACGATGGTGCGCATGCCGTTCGCGCCGTGGATGAGGGCGAGCCAGAGGAGCAGGGTGTCCCAGATCTTCCAGAACGGGTCGGCGAGCTTGCCCGCGACGAAGGCGAAGTCGATGGCCTTCACCCCTTCGCCGGCGAAGAGGTTCACGAACAGGTGGCCGAAGATGAGAACGAGGAGCACGATGCCGCTCGCCCGCATGTAGATCCAGCCCCACTTCTCCCAGTTGACGCCCTTGCGTCGACGGGTCGGTGCGGAACTGCTGCGCGGTGCGTCGATGGTGGTCATCGTCAACCTCCGAAGATGTGCGAGAGCTGGCGGGGGATGAAGCCGATCAGAAGGATGACCCAGAGCGCGATCACGGCATAGAACATGAACCGCTGGTGCTTGGTTCCCCAGCTCCAGAAGTCGACGAGGATGATGCGGAGGCCGTTGAGGCCGTGCAGCCCGATCGCCGCGACGAGCGCAATCTCACCGAGGCCCATGAGCGGCGTTTTGTAGGTGTTCAGCACGGCGTTGTACGCCTCGGGGCTCACCCGAACGAGGCTCGTGTCCAGAATGTGGACGAGGAGAAAAAAGTAGATCGCGACCCCGGTGATACGGTGCAGAACCCACGACCACATGCCCTCGCGACCGCGATACAGCGTTCCCGCTGGCCGCTTCGGTGGCTTGATGATCGGGGCCGCGCGCCTGTTCGCCAGGGTTTCCGCCGTTTCCTGTGGCACGTACCCCTCCTTGCGGATGATCGGCCGCACCGCGTCACAGCGCGACGGGCCTCCGAACGTTCGGTCATCGAACGGGTTCCATCCTATTCGGAGAGCGGCGGGGGCGCTGCGCAGGACACCCTAAATAGCTCGATGTCGAGAC
>JAODAY010000087.1 GCA_025463665.1 Microbacteriaceae bacterium | reverse complement strand
GTCGTCACGGCCACCTGAATGGGGCTGCTCTATCTCGCCGCACTGCTCGTGTCGCTCTTCGGCATGACGGTGCTCGATCGTCGCTTCTCGCTGTTCTTCTGCCGTGACGCGAGGAGGGCGGCGATCGTGCTGGTCGCGGGCGTGGCATTCTTCGTCGTCTGGGACCTGTTCGGGATCGGCACGGGCATCTTCTTTCGCGGCGAGACCGACTTCATGACCGGGCTGCAGGTCGCGCCGGAGCTGCCCGTCGAGGAGCCGTTCTTTCTCGCGCTCCTCTCCTATCTCACGATGAACCTGTACGGCGCTCTCACACGGCGGCCGGTGCGGCTCTCGAAGGGGGACGCGCCGTGACCTACTGGACGCTCAACGCGATATTCCTCGCGGTGGTCGCGCTCGTGGCGCTCGCCGCGGCGCTTCGATCGCGGGCGCCGCGCTGGTCGGCCGTCGGCGTCACCGCCGTGGTCCTGCTCGTCATGACCGCGGTGTTCGACAACGTCATGATCGCCGTGGGCCTCGTCGGGTATGACGAAACCCTGATCAGCGGGGCTTCCATCGGCATCGCGCCACTCGAGGACTTCGCCTACGCGATCGCCGCCGTCGTGCTCCTCCCGTCGCTGTGGTCGCTGCTCGCACCGTCCAAGAAAGGCACGACGGATGCTGCTTAGAACCCTCGTCGTCTCCTCCCGTCCGCTCAGCTGGATCAACACGGCGTTCCCTTTCGCGGCCGCCTACTTCATGGTCACGCGCGAGATCGACCTCGTCCTCGTCGTGGGGACCATCTACTTCCTGATCCCCTACAACCTCGCGATGTACGGCATCAACGACGTCTTCGACTACGAATCCGACCTGCGCAACCCGCGCAAGGGCGGCGTCGAGGGTGCCCTGCTCGACCCCGGAATGCACAAGCCCACCCTGTGGGCCGCGGTGATCACCAACGTGCCGTTCCTCGTGTTCCTCGTCGCGGTCGGTGACCCTCTGTCGTGGCTCGTGCTCGCCATCAGTATTTTCGCCGTGATCGCCTACTCGGCCCCGGGACTGCGTTTCAAGGAACGCCCCTTCGTCGACTCGATCACGTCGAGCACGCACTTTGTCTCGCCCGCGATCTACGGCCTCGTGCTCGCCGGGGCCGTGTTCAGCCCCGCACTCGGGGCGCTGCTCGCGGCGTTCTTCCTGTGGGGCCTCGCCTCGCACGCGTTCGGCGCGGTGCAAGACGTCATCGCCGACCGCGAAGGCGGAATCGCCTCCATCGCCACCGTCATCGGTGCCCGCGCCACCGTGCGTCTTGCCGTGATCGCCTACCTGCTCGCCGGGGCGCTGCTGCTGTTCACGGAGTGGCCCGGCCCGCTCGCCGCGATTCTCGCTCTGCCCTACGCCGCGGTGTGCGCGCGGTTCTGGTCGATCACCGACGCGGCGGCGGCCACCGCCAACCGCGGCTGGAAGAAGTTCCTTGCACTCAACTTCGTCAGCGGCTTCCTCGTGACGATGCTGCTCATCGCCTACGCGTTCGTCGGCGCCTGAATCGCACTTTATGCCGTCAGCGGTCGCCCTTGCCGAGGCGTCGGTTCGCGTCGTCCACCGGCTCTGAATGGAGGTGCCCCATGTCGACGCTGCCACCCGAGGGCGCAGGGTTCGGATTCGCCGGGGCGTCCGCACTGAACGCCACGTAGTTGTCGGCTTGCGCCTTGTCTATCCGGGTGGTCATGCCGCAGAAGGTGCACTCGACGTAGTACGACCGCGACACGGTGAACAGCGGAATGAAGAAGACCGAGAACTTGGTCGCATTCTCGATCACGCGCTGAGCGGCGGGATTGTGGCAGTGGCCGCACACGAAGTTGACAATGGCGAGCAGCCGCGCCCGCGCCGTAGTACCGAAGAGGAGAATCACGCTAAGACGATAGTCGAATGAGCGCCCGATGTCGCAGGGTGGCGCTAAATCACGAGCACCGATTTGCTACGTGTTCGGATCTTCCCAGCCCAGGTTGCGCGCCACACGCTCGAGAACGACCACAGTCGCTTGATACTCCGCGTCGCTCACACCTCGAGTGCTGACCGTGCGCTGTTCGGCGACGACGGCTCCGAGGCGTTCGAGGGCGGCGAGGCCACGCTCGGTGAGTTCATAACCGGTCACGGTGGCATCCACCCAGGCGCTGTCGATCAGTTCTGTTAAATGCTCTACGGATGACTCGGCCGGTGCGTTCTCGGTGGCCGGGGCGAGAAACGGCGCAACGGCGGTGTCGAGTTCCGCAACGGTTGCCGGACCACGCGCGAGCACATTCATGAGCTGCCACTGTCGGCGGGTGACGCCGTGCTCCTCGAGAGTCGCGGCAAACTGCTCGTCGATGAGGCGATCGACGAGCTTGAGCCAGAAACCTATGGGTCGCGGGTCGGTCATGGTGCGACCATACGCCCGCCGCGACGCTTTCGGAAGAGTTGCTCAGCTCGGGGCTGTCCGATCGGCGCCGCGCTGTCGGTCAACCGGCAGCGCGGCACCGATGCGACAGCGTCTTGGTGGGAGGGTGGCGGGGCGCGGCGGCGCGGCGCGGGCGGCCTCAGTACGTGTAGCCGAGCTCGTCGGGGTAGTCGCCGAGCGCGGTGAGTTGCGTCGCCGCCTGTTCGAGGTGGGCGAGGGTCAGGCCCAGTATGCCCGGCCCGAAGCTCACGCGGCTGACGCCGAGTTCGGCGAGGCGCTTGAGCGGCACGGACGACGGGTTCGAGATCACGGACACTTTGCCGTCGATCTCGGCGAGGGCACGCGTGACGAGTTCCTCGGTGCCGAGGCCCAGCACGAACACGACATCGGCGCCGGCTCGGAGGTAGGCGTTGGCTCGCGTGATCGCGTCGTCCCACTCGCCGCCGCCCGCGAGGGTGTCGACGCGGGCGTTGATCACGAGCGGAACACCGGCCTTGTCCGCTGCGCGACGGACCGCGGCGATGCGTTCGACCGCGACCTCGAGAGGGAACAGCGGTGCCTTCGCGGGGCCGGAGCTGTCCTCGATGTTGATGCCGGCGGCGCCTGCCTCGATGAGGCGTGTGATGTTCGCCTCAAGGGTCTGCGTGTCCGGCGCGTAGCCCTTCTCGAAGTCGACGGAGACGGGAATGTCGACCGCGCCGATGATGACGCGGGCGGCCTCGATGGCCTGATCGACGGAGAGTCCTTCGCCGTCGGGCACACCGTGCGCGAACGAGACGGCGTGGCTCGCGGTGGCGAGTGCCGTGACGCCGGGAGCACCGGCGACGATGCGTGCGGTGACGGCATCCCAGACGTTCGTGACGATGAGGGGCTCGCCCGGAACGTGCAGCGAGCGGAGGAGTTCGGCCTTGTCAGCAGTAGTTGTCATTTCATCAGCCTTGCCGATGTGTGGTGCGAGTGCGAGCGGGTTGCAGACATTGACGGTGTTTTCGGTGGAAGGTGGTGCTCGCTCGTTTCGTCTTGTCGGCCTGCCGCGCTCGTTCCATCTCTCCTGCGCATCGCCGCTCCTGTACTCCACAGGCGCTCGTTCGACACCGCTGTCCACGGCGGATAGCGGCTCTGATCTCGGGTTACCTGCATGTCGGTGGTGTCGGTCATGATCGGGGCATGCGTGGACTCGATGTATCGACTGACTCGATCGAGGAGGTGAGAAGCCGGGTGGGGTAGGGTATCCGCCCGCGGACCGCCCCGGTCGTGGGGTGGATTCTGCCGGGGTGATCCTGCGTTGACGCTCAGACCGGCTTCGGTGCAGCCTTCACGAAGAACATCAGCACGAGGCCGATTGCCAGCACTATCACGATGCCCAGGATTCCCCAGTACTGGAACCCGAAGAGGGAGATGAAGAGTGCCCACAGGCCGGGGGAGAGGAAGCTCGCGGCTCGTCCGGTGGTGGCGTAGAGGCCGAATATCTCGCCCTCGCGGCCAGCCGGAGTGACCCGTGCGAGCAGGGAGCGGCTCGCCGATTGTGCAGGGCCGACGAACGAACACAGCACGAGGCCGAAGACCCAGAAGATCGTCTTGCCCCCGTCGTGGAGCAGGAACGCGACGGTGCCGGCTGCGACGAGACCCACGAGGGAGGTGAGAATGACGGCTCGAGGACCGAATTTGTCGTCGAATCGACCGGCGATGATTGTGCTGAGCCCGGCGACGAGATTCGCGACAATTCCGAAGATCAGTACCTCATTGCTCGTGAATGCGAATGTTCCAGTGGCGATGATGGCGCCGAAAGCGAAAACGCCGGCCAGGCCATCGCGGTAGACGGCACTCGCGACGAGAAACCAGAACGTCTCCCGGCTCTCGGCGTAGAGGCGCTTGATGTCGTGGATCAGAACGAGATAGCTGCGAAAGAAATTGACCTTCTCCCGGGCGCCCGTCGGCTGAACTTCCGGCACATTGAGAATGATCGGAATGATGAAGATGATCGTCCAGACCGCGCATCCGAGCGCGATGACGCGATACGCGAGACCGTTATCGGTCGACATGCCGAACCAGTCGAGCTGGGTGAGCACGACCACGATCACGAGGGCGAGGATGCCGCCGATGTAGCCGAGACCCCAGCCGAGCCCGCTCACCTTGCCAACTGTCTTCCTGTTGGAGACCTGCACGAGCATGGCGTTGTAGTTGACGCCCGCGATCTCCTGGAAGACGCTGCCGATCGCGACGAGGGAGGCGCCGAGCAGGAAGAACGCCGGTGTCGCCTCAACGAAGAACAACAAGGCCATGCAGACGACGACGATCAGGGTGTTGATGATGAGCCAGAACTTGCGTCTGCCCGACGCGTCAGACCGCTGTCCCATCACGGGCGCCAGCAGTGCGACGGCAAGCCCGGAGATGAAGAGTGCGAATCCGAATTGTCCACTGAGCGCATCGATGGCAAGGACACGTGTCGGGTCGTCGAGGGGCAGAGCGCGCAAG